>JADFMC010000142.1 GCA_022564085.1 Fidelibacterota bacterium
TCCATGATTAGTAACTATTCAAAAGCCAAATTGAGTATCCTTTTACTGATGCTGGGTACTATCACCAGCGGCGGGGCGGGCGGATCCACATTGCGGCCGGTATCCACCTATTCCATTGTGGCCCGCGACCCCGCTACCGGCCAGCTGGGCGTGGCGGTGCAGTCGCACTGGTTTTCCGTCGGCTCGCTCGTCACCTGGGCCCAGGCCGGGGTGGGGGCCGTAGCGACTCAGTCTTTCGTGCTGGTGGATTACGGTCCCAATGGCCTGGAACTGATGGCCGGGGGGCTGGCGGCCCCACAGGTCCTTGAGCAGTTGGTGGCCGACGACGAGGGCCGTGACGTGCGCCAGGTAGCCATGATCGACGCCCACGGGCAGGTGGCCGCCCACACCGGGGATTCATGCATTCCTGCCGCTGGACAGCACGTGGGGGAAAACTACTCCGTCCAGGCCAACTTGATGCTCAGCGATCAGGTGTGGCCCCGGATGAAGGCAGCTTACGAAAGCGCCGAAGGGGATCTGGCCGACCGGATGATGGCCGCCCTGGAGGCCGCCCAGGCAGCCGGGGGTGACATCCGGGGACGGCAATCGGCTGCTATCCTGATCGTGTCGGGCGAAAAACAGGAGCAGCCCTGGCAGGGAGTACTAATGGAGCTGCGGGTGGAGGACCACCCCCAGCCACTGGCCGAGCTACGCCGCCTGATCCGCGTGCACCGGGCCTACGAATACATGAACGCCGGCGACCTGGCCGTGGAGCATGGCGACGATGAGCTGGCCTTAAAAGAGTATGGCGCGGCCATGGAGCTGTTTCCCGCTAACCTGGAGATGAAATTCTGGACCGCCGTCTCCCTGGCGAACATGGGCCGCCTGAAGGAGTCCTATCCCCTGTTCAAAGAGATTTTCGCTCAGGATGAGAACTGGCGCGTGTTGTTGCCGCGGCTGGTTGTTAGCGGGCTAATCAAAAAGAAGGATGCGGACAAAGTCCTGAAAAAATTAAAATAGAGCCGAGAGTTGGGTTGCGGCCCAATTCACCGCTTCAATTTTGCCCTAGTCTCGCTTCCGCTCGGCAAACCGCAAAATCCCCTCCAGGATGTGGTCGGGATCCAGGTGGGACTCCTCGATGATCTCCTCCAACGACCCCCCGGTGCGCCAGCGGTGGTCCCAATCGGGCGTAATGGCAAATTCCTTATTGCGCCGGCTGCCGATCCAGTTATGCATCAGCCGGTAGGCTTGGTTGGCCACGACCATGCTGTTGTCCCAATCCCAGGCTGATAGCACCTGCTCCCGGTAGTGCCTGGTCTGGCGCTGGAACAGGCCGAAGCTGATGGCGGCCACGATCTTCACATTGGGGCCTTCCTCCCTGAGCCGGGGCAGAATCTTCATCAGGCTGTTGGTGGGGCTGGTCCCCCGGAAAATCACCGTCCCGGCCTTCTCCTTATTTTTATCGTAGTCCTTGAAGATGTAGGCCCCTTTGGCCGCCTCCAGGTGCGAGGGAATTTCCAATTCGTCCCGCTGGGGCACGGTAATGGCCGGCCGGGTGAGGTGCAAAGCGATGATGGGCACGTCGGTGGCCAGGGCGGCCCCCAGGGCCGGGGCCACTTCGTTGTGTTCCCAGGGATAAAGGTTGAGCACGTGCCCCTCGGGAAACAGCTGCGTTACCCCCGGCGCGAAAATGCCGAAGTGGGACCGGCTGTCCTCGGCCGTCTCGGGACCGGAGTGCCCGGCCACCCACAACAGCCGCCCCACCTTGAGCTCCGAATCCTGGGCTACCTGGCTGAATAGGCGCATGGGGCCGTACTTCAAGTAGGAGAACGAGGCGTAGGTACTGCAGGCCCCTAAATATCCGCTGAAATTGTCATAGGGCCGCTTGGAAAAGTTCACCGAGGTCATCCCAGCCATGATGCCGGCGTTGGCGAACTCGGTGATCGCCTGGGGCAGCAGGGCCCCCCGGGGGTTCTCGTCCCGCTGGAACCAGCCAAATCCCTCGAACCCGTTCCCACCTTTGGCGAAGCCGGAGATATTGGTGGAATCGGCCAGGTCAGCCGAGGCGGCGATGAAGATCGGCACGCCGGTTTTTTCATGGCTGAGCCGGTTGATCCAGGCGCCGAACTTGGCCAGGGCGGCCCGGTTAGGAGCTTTGGTACCCGGCTCCACGAATAGCTCATCAGGATACCGTTCAACTTTCGAAAGTGCGCTTTTATCCAGCTCCAGGTGGGCTCCGGGGATGAATCCTTCCAACTCATCCGGTACCGAATCGCCCAGCTCCACCAGTCGTTCCGCCAGAAAATCCAATAATTTCTGGTTGGTACGCAACACCGACATAACCTGGGACAAATGGCCGGCGGTTTCCTCCCGGAACTGGCGCTCACTGGCAGGCCGCGGCTCACCCGGGTTGTCGAAGGAAACCCCGTTGCGCAGGGCGAATTGCTTCATCCCCGCCCAGAACAGCTCGCTGTTGGCCTTATGGGGCACACCATGGGAGAGGTTGTCGAATACGCCATAGCCTCGGCCCTTGCGGTTCTTGGTCCACAGCACCTTAGGCTGGCCTTCGCCGTCCGGGCTGTTTAACAGGATAAAGGCCTTGGTGATCTGCTCCCAATCCTCACCCTCTTCGGTGCCCACCACGTGGAAGCCATGATGCTCAAACCAGTCGGGGGGATTGCCGTGAATAACTGTAGAAAACGCCCGGTTATCTATGCCGTAGTCATTCCAGTCCAGCACGTAATTGAGATTAGTAAGCCCCAGCCCGTAGGCCGAGTTCATGGTCTCATGGGTCGCCCCGGTGGTTAGTCCGCCTTCCCCCTCGAATGCCCAGACTTTCACCTCCGGTACTCCAGCCAATTTATAGGCCAGGGCCATGCCGGCGGCCACTGGAGAACCGTGGCCGCTGGGACCGGTGTTAAACTTGAGAAACTGGGTCTTGCCGCCCATTTCGGCATGACCGGGCAGCCCCCCCTGCCGGCGGAGTGTCAGCAGGTCCTCCCACACCAGGGCCCGACTCTCGAATTCCTTGACCAAGTATTTGGGATCGTTGGTCTGTTCGTACTTGATCCGCAAAGCCTCATTGTAAACCGCCAGGGTGGCATATACCAGCGGCACAGTGTGCCCAGCCAGCAGCACAAACCGGTCGGCAAATCGCTTGCCCGGTTCACGAATATCCCAGCGCATGGCTCCCGAAAGTGTGTTTACCACCAGCATATAGGCCTTGGACAGCGAACCGCCGGGATGGCCGCTCTGGCGAAAATTGAGCATGATGTGAATAGTCTGATCGATCATGTCCCTGATGATTTCGTAGTAGCCGAACTCGCCCTTCAATTGGGTCAGGGGGTAGGGTGTTGGCGTCCGCATGGTCCAGGATGCTCCGGAATTTTAGCTATTGTAAATATTGAACATTGTTCAGGTGGATATGGGGGTGGGCCTATTTTCAGCTGTCAGCCCCTTGGTAGCGACCACTTTGGGCCTGCCATCGACAGGAGACGGCCGCTTGCCATTGGGACTGAAAAGGGACTCCTTGAGTATCTGCCCGGTATAGGAGGCGGCCACGGCGGCCACTTCCTCCGGCGTGCCCTCGGCCACCACGTAGCCCCCCTCGTCACCGCCTTCGGGACCCAGATCGATGATCCAGTCGGCCGTTTTAATCACGTCCATGGAATGCTCGATAATCACTACCGTATTGCCCTTGTCCACCAGCTGGTGCAGCACCTTGAGCAGCAGCTCCACATCGGCGAAATGCAGGCCGGTAGTGGGTTCGTCCAGGATATATATAGTCCGGCCGGTGCTGGCCTTGGACAGTTCCGCGGACAATTTTACACGCTGGGCCTCGCCGCCGCTCAGGGTGGTGGCCTGCTGCCCTAACCTGATATAGCCCAGCCCCACTTCGCAGAGGGTTTGGAGTTTGCGCTCGATGGCGGGTATTTTCTTAAAAAATTCCAGCGCCGCCTGGCAGGACATATCCAGTACCTGCGCGATGGTCCGGCCTTTATAGGTGACCTCCAGCGTCTCCCGGTTATAGCGCTTGCCGCGGCATTGTTCGCATTGCACATAGACATCGGGCAGAAAATGCATTTCGATCTTGATCAGGCCGTCACCCTGGCAGGCTTCGCAGCGGCCGCCTTTGACGTTGAAGGAGAACCGTCCCGGCTTATAGCCCCTGATCTTGGACTCGGGCAGCTGGCTGAACAGGTCCCGGATATGGGTAAATAGCCCGGTGTAAGTGGCCGGATTGGAGCGCGGTGTGCGTCCGATGGGCGATTGGTCGATGTCGATCACCTTGTCCAGGTAAAGCAATCCGGTGATAGATTCGTATTTCAACGGCTTTTTCTTGCTGGAGTAGAACTCCCGGCTCAGGGCCGGGTAGAGCGTTTCGTTGATCAGGGTGGATTTACCCGAGCCGCTGACGCCGGTGACACACACGAAGCGGCCCAACGGCAGGTTCACGGTAATCTGCTTTAAGTTGTTACCCTGGGCCCCTTCCAGGCGCAGGAACTTATCGGGCCGGGGGCGGCGGTGCTCCGGCATGGGGATAGTCTTGGTACCAGCCAAATACTGACCGGTCAGCGAGTCGGGGTTGGCCTTGATATCGTCCGGGGTACCGCTGGCCACCACCCAACCCCCTTCCACTCCGGCCCCGGGACCCAGGTCAATCACCCAGTCAGCCGATTCAATGGTTTCGCGGTCATGCTCCACCACCAGAACGGTATTGCCGAGGTCCCGTAGCCGGTTCAAGGTGGCGATCAACCGCCGGTTGTCCCGCATGTGCAGCCCGATGGAAGGCTCATCCAGAATGTAGAGCACCCCCACCAGTTGACTACCGACCTGGGTGGCCAGCCGGATACGTTGAGCCTCGCCGCCGCTCAACGTGGCGGAGGTCCGGGAGAGGGTCAGGTAGTCCAGGCCTACGTTCACCAGGAAGCCCAGGCGGTCCCCGATCTCCTTGAGCACCTGGGCGGCGATTTCCTGCTTGGTGGCAGATAGCTCCAACTCCTGAAAGAAGAGCTGCAGCGTCCTAATCGACATGACCACCAGTTCCCAAATATTTTGATCACCCACGGTGATTGCCAAACTCTCTTTTTTTAACCTGGCGCCCTTACATTCGTCGCAAGCGTGAATCGACATGAACTGTTCTATCCAGGCCCGAATGCCGCCGGATTGGGTCTGGGTGTAGCGCCGCCGCAGGTTGGGAATCACCCCTTCGAAGCCAGCGGTATATTCACCCTTCCATTTCTTGGAGCTGTAGGTCATGGTGATCTTGGCGTCGGGATCGGTACCGTAGAGGATGGTGTGCCGTACCTCTGATGACAGCCGGTTCCAGGGCGTGGTGAAACTGAAGCCTAAATGTTGGGCCAGGCTCTTGATAATGGAGCTGTACCAGCCGCCCCGGGGCTGCTCGCCGATGGGCACCACCGCCCCTTGGATCAAACTTTTCCTTTTATCGGGGACCACCAGGTCCGGATCGATCTCCATGCGGGTGCCTAAACCGTCACACACCGGGCAAGCCCCAAAGGGGGAATTGAAGGAGAACATCCGCGGTTCGGGCTCCTCGTAGCTGATCTCGCACTCAGCACATGACAGGTGTTCGCTGAAAATATGGTCGGCGCCCTTTTTGGAGTGGCCGCTTGGCGAGACCTCGTTGACCATCAGCAAACCGGCCCCCATCTTGGCTGCCAATTCCATCGACTCGGTGAGGCGCTCCTTGATTTCCGGCTTCACTACCAGCCGGTCCACCACTACCTCAATGTTGTGCTTCTTGTTCTTGTGCAGGATAATGCGCTCCGACAGGTCCCTG
>JADFMC010000143.1 GCA_022564085.1 Fidelibacterota bacterium
GCCTTTGGCCGCTGCTACTGTTTCTCCATGGCAGGGGTGAACGGGGAGCAGACCTGGAGCGAGTTAAAATTCATGGATATAACAAAATCTCAGCCCCCCGTCCGGGCTTCCCCTTTATAATGGTATCGCCCCTCTGCCCAGGCGAAACCCGCTGGACCAACCACCTGGAGGCGCTTGATACTCTGCTGTCGCAGGTTATGGCGAACTACGCCGTTGATGCGGACCGGGTCTACCTCACCGGCCTATCCATGGGTGGCGCCGGGGCGTGGCAGCTGGCCATCGAATACCCACGGCGCTTTGCCGCTCTGGCGCCCATTTGCGGTTGGGGCGAACCGCTGCTTGCCGGCCGCTTGAAGGAATTGCCGGTGTGGGCCTTCCACGGGGCGCGGGATACGGTGGTACCGGTGACCGCGTCGGAGCGAATGGTTACAGCCATCAACAATGCCGCTGGCCAGGCCCTATTGACCATCTACCCCGATGCTAACCATGATTCCTGGACCGTCACCTACGCCAATGATGAGCTCTACGAGTGGTTTTGAGCCACCGGCTGGGGGAATTACTAGAGCTCGGTGCCTTCTTTTAAGATATCCAGATATGCGCTATAGGTATAGATCAGGCCACGCCGCCGGCGGGTGATTTCCTCAACAATCCCTAAAGTCTCCAGGCGTTTTAGAGCTTTCAAAATGGTGGGCGGGCCTAAGTCCAGATCAGCATACGCAGTCCGAGTAGATACAATTAATTTCTTCTTGAATAAATTATGTAGTTGTAACAGGGAGCCAGTAACGCGACCACTATCTTTGATTATCCGGTCATCCTTCTCAAATAGATGCAGTAGATTCTCAGCAGTGCTAACCGCTTGATCAGCTGTCTCCTTCACCCCGGTGAGAAAAAATTCCAGCCAATCTTCCCAATTACCGTTTATTCGTATGGATTGGAGTAAATCATAATAGGTGCTACGATGAGTCTTGAAGAAAAGGCTTAGATAGAGCAGCGGCTCATTGAGCACCTTTTCAGCACATAGCAGGAATGTAATTAAAAGTCTGCCGAGTCTGCCATTGCCATCCAGGAACGGATGGATAGTCTCGAATTGGACATGTGCCAATGCCGCCTTGAGCAAGGCAGGAGTATCACTATGCAGGAATTTTTCCAGTTGTCCCAAGCACTCTCCCAGCATTTCATGTGGCGGGGGTACGAATAGAGCGTTTCCCGGCCGGGTACCCCCGATCCAGTTTTGGCTGGTGCGGAACTCTCCCGGTGTCATTGTGCTACCGCGGCCGGAATGAAGCAGAATGCCATGGATTTCACGCAGCAGCCGCAACGAGAGCGGAAAACCATCCCGAAGGCGTTGCAAACCGTGGTTCATGGCTGCGACGTGTTGTGCTACCTCTTCGGTTGATGCTCCCAGCGCGGTATCGTTTCCCATCTCGAATAGGATCAGATCAGAGAATGAGGACTGTGTTCCCTCGATCTGAGAGGACAGCAGTGCTTCCTTGCGTCCATAAAAATAGAGGAAAATAGAGCTGTCCGGTAATAAACGCGTCAGGCCATCTAATCTTCCCAGAGCTAGGGTCGCCCTCTCTATCAGCACGTTTAATTTATTTTCAAATCTGATGGGCGGATCGGGCGGCAAAGGATGGGGCAAAAATGCTTTGACTTCTTCTCCTATGGTACTCACCACAATGAAATCACCTGTTTTTCGCTTTATCATCTCAGGTTCCTTAATTAAAGTAGCTTAAATTAAATTTAAGTATTTTAATTTATGCGCACATATATTATTTAGCGTGACCCAGCTTTAAAAGTGCGCGTTATTAAGGCACTGTGAATTAACGGCAATAAAAAAGATACAGTTCTATCTAGCAACGGAGTGAAGCGTATTAAAACCGTTAAGGGGACAAACTTTAATTAGCTCGGAGATAATTAATATTTAGACCAGAAAGTTGAATTAGGCGGATAGAGGTGTCAGGCAACGGCGTTTTAGCGCGGCAGGTAGGGCTTGATCTTCAGGAACAGCTGGTAGGTGGCCTCCACGTCCCGCAGGACGTACTCCGCCACCTTTTCCAGTTCGCCGGCTTGGTGAGCGGCGGCCACACTTTCGCCGGTTACTTCCCCCTCTTTGGGCGAGGGCAGGCCGAAGCTGGCGCAGGCCAGTTCCAGACTCACCGGGTGCCGGCCCCAGGCACTGAGGAACTGCATGACATCAATGTGATTGTCGTAGTAGAACTTGCGCAGGTTCAGGAAACGGCGGTTGGTGATCTTCAGTCCGTGGTGGGCGGCCCGCACGATGATGAAGGGCAAATCAAAATCCAGCCCATTATAATGCACGAAGCGCAGGTCGCCCGAAGCTGGGTGGTTAATGGTCTCCAGAAAGAGTTCCAGCGTCTCCTTTTCACCGGACTCGCAGATGACCTTATCCTTGATATCGCCTGAATCATCGCTATACAGCCGCATTCCCACCGCCAGCACCTGCCCTAGGAAGGGAGAAACGGAGCGCACCAGCGACTCGGCGGCTTCCGTCTCGGTGAAACGGCCCCTTTCCAGCTCGCGCTTTGTGCGGCGTTCCACTTCCGCCAGCTGTACCGCACCCACGTCCGGTAATGGGATTGTCTCTATGTCGAATATGAGATAGCGCAAGGTTCTGGTACCGACGTGGTGGCCGAGGACCTAATAACGAGCGACTAGGTCGTCCACATCACAGGTCAGCGCCACAGCCAGTTTCTCCAGAGTATTCTTGCGGGGCTTGATTTTATTAGCTTCCATCAAGCTCACATGGGTCTGCTTCAAGCCCGTTTTTTCGGCTAGCTCCGCTTGGGTCATATTGCGGAACAGGCGCCACCCTTTGATAGGGTTGCTGCGCATCAACCGGGTCAACTCCCGGGCGGTGGGTTCTTTCCGCTGGCGAGTGGTTCGGGCAGCGCCGCTTTTGTTCTGATTCTCCACCTGTTCGAGCATTTTCATGAATATCTGATACTCAACAACCGCGAAACGTGGTTTGCCGCGTGACGTAATAACTTGATAGTTAACCATTGGTAATGTCTCTAAAGTCCTGAATATGAATAGGTATAATATATAACGGATTTATATATTGTGCAATCGCTGTGTAACACTAAGTCCAAGCACTGCGAGGACTTAATTAGAGGCCTGCCCGCCGGCATCTCTCCGTAAAATATATTAGAATATATTCGCCGGTGGGCTTTATACCGAGAAATATTTGGCGGCGGGATGATGTACAATTATGGCTGAAGTGGACTGCTCGGGAACCAGTTGCCATTCCTCCGTCAATGAAACGCCGATCCTCTCCGGCTGCAGGAGGGTGAAGAGGTGGGCCTGGTCCTCTAAACGTGGGCAGGCCGGATAACCGAAGGAATAGCGGCTGCCCTGGTATTTCTGGCGGAAGAGGGCCTTGATTTCAGGGTCGTCTTGGCCGGAGATTCCCAGTTCCCTACGAATCTCGCGGTGCCAGTATTCAGCCAACGCCTCGGCCGTTTCCACCGCGAAACCATGGAAATAGAGATATTCGGTATAATAGTCGCCATCGAACAGGCGCTGGGCCTCCTCGGTGGCCCGTGGTCCCACGGTTACCAGGTGGGCGGCCAACACGTCCCGGACACCGCTGGTCAACGGCTGGAAGAAATCGGCGATGCAGCGGCCGTTTTCCTGGTCCTGACGAGGAAATGCCAGGCTTACCAGCGGCGTCTCATCCCCGGGGGAGGCAAACACGTGCAGCAGGTCTCCTTCGGAGTTGCAGGGAAAATAGCCGTAGACCACCGCCGGCTGGAGCAGCTGGTCCGCCTGGGTTTGGCGGATCAGCCGCTCCAGGGTCGGTTCCAGCTCGTCGCGCAGCATTCGCTCGTAGGCCTCATCCCGGCGGCCCTTCTTGCGGACGCCCCATTGTCCCCGGAACAGGGCCAGCCGATTGATAAAGGGTGTAACGGCTGTCAAGGGAATTCCGGTGACGGCCCGGCTGCCCCAGAAGGGAGGCACCGGCGGTGTTACCGGTGAAATTTTCTTTTGGGGGCGGGGGCTGGGACGCCGCGGGGCTTTAGCGCGTGGGGCCTGTTTAACTTCAGCGGTGGGGGCCTTGCCCGAGCATATCTCACCCATCAGCTGCAGAGCCTCAAAGGCATCCCGGCCGTAATATACCTTCCCGCCGGGGTATACGGATCGCAGGTCTTGTTCCACGTAACGCCTGGTGAGGGCTGCGCCACCCAACAGTACTGGCGGGAAAAGGCCTCGCTCCTGGAGCACTTCCAGGTTATCCCGCATCACCAACGTCGATTTGACCAGCAACCCGCTCAAACCAATGACGTCAGCCTTCTCACGGTCAAAAGCCTCAATAATGGCATCAATGGGCTGTTTGATGCCCAGATTAATTATCTTGAAGCCGTTATTACTGAGGATAATGTCCACCAGGTTCTTGCCGATGTCATGCACATCCCCTTTCACCGTGGCGATGACCATTTTACCGGTGGCGGGACCGGCCCCCCGGTCAAGGTGCGGCTCCAAGAATTTGACGGCCGCCTTCATGGTCTCAGCGGATTGGAGCACGAATGGCAGTTGCATTTCCCCTGAGCCGAACAAGTCGCCCACGGTTTTCATACCATTAAGGAGCAGCTTATTGATAATGTCCAGGGCGGAGTAGGTCTTGAGCGCCAGGTCCAGGTCGTCTTCCAAGCCGATGCGGTTGCCGTCCACGATCCGGCGCGGCAACCGCTCATCAAGCGGCAGCTCGGTGATTGCGTCCCGGATCCCTTTATCCCCCTTGTGGCCCTCAAAGTGCTCGATGGCGGCCATCAGGGGATCGTAGTCTTCGCCGCGGCGGTCATACACCAGATCTTCCAGCAGCCGGCGCTCCTCTTCCGGCATTTGATATAGCGGGCGGATCTTGCCGGCGTGCATGATAGCGGCGTCCAGGCCGGCCTCAATGGCATGGTGCAGGAAGACCGAGTTGAGGCGCTGTCTGATCACTGGGCGCAAACCGAAGGAGATATTGGAGATTCCCAATACGGTATGCACTCCCGGCAGCTCCGCCTTGATAGCTCGGATAGCCTCAATGGTTTCCACCGCCGCCCGGCGATATTCCTCCTCACCGCTGCCCAGAGTGAACGTGAGCATGTCGAAGAAGATGTCCCCAGCCGGCAGGCCGAACTCATCCACAGCCAGTCGGTAAAGCCGGTGGGCGATCTCCACTTTTGTGGCTCTGGTTTTAGCCATCCCCTCCTCATTGATGGTCAGGGCCACCACCCCGGCTCCATAGCGCCGGCAGAGGGCCAACACTTCCCGGGCGCGTCCCTCGCCATCCTCCAGGTTGATGGAATTGATCAGGCACTTGCCGGCGAATCGCTGGAGGGCGGCTTCGATGGCCGGCGGCTCGGTGGAGTCGATCATTACCGGTACAGTGCAGTCGGTGTTCAGGCGGAAGGCCAACCGTGACATGTCCCGGACCTCGTCCCGTCCCACGTAAGCCACGCACACATCCAGCAAATGGGCCTGCTCGCGGACCTGGTCCTTGGCAATGGTCACCATGCCATCCAAGTCGTCGCTCACCAAGTAATCGAGAAACTTCTTGGAGCCGTTGGCGTTGGTGCGCTCACCGATCACCAGCGGTTTGGGGACCACATCGTAGGCCGCGACGCCATATAGGGAGGCAGCCGCCGGTTCTAAACTGGTTGTCCGGGACTTGGGCACTAAGCCGCCCACCTTGTCCACCACCGCCTTGAGGTGCTCTGGAGTGGTTCCGCAGCAGCCGCCCACGATACCTATCCCCAA
>JADFMC010000144.1 GCA_022564085.1 Fidelibacterota bacterium
GATGGCCTCGGTCACCGCGGTCTTTACAGCGTGGTACACCCGCCACTCATCCTTGAAACGGACCTCAGTCTTGGCCGGATGCACGTTCACGTCCAGGGCGTCCACCGGCAGTGAAATCTGCAGCACGAAAAAGGGGTACTCCCCCCGGCTGATCAGTGAGCGAAAAGCCGCGTAGACCGCGCTGTTCAGCAGCCGGTCATGCACCGCCCGCCCGTTGAGGAAAATATACTGCTCCTTGGGCCGCCCCCGCACCAGGCTCAGGTTGCCCACGTAGCCCTGTACCTTGAACGGCGTTTTCTCCAGGAAAACTTCTTTCAACGACTTCTGGTAATAGCGGTCGAACACGCCGCCGATGCGCGCTTTCAAGTCGGCGGGGGGCAGGGTGAATATATCCTTGTTGTCGCTGGTCAGTGAAAAGGCGATCTGGGGATTGCACAGGGCAAAACGCCGCACCGCCTCCACAATATGCTGGTTTTCGGTGGTGGGCCGCTTAAGGAACTTGCGCCGGGCGGGAGTATTATAGAACAGGTTCCGCACCTGGATGCTGGTGCCTTTCATGGGGGGCGCCGGCTTGACCCCCTGGCTGGAACCGCCGGCCACCACGATCTCGCTGCCCTCCTGGTCCCCGGTGGCGCTGCGGGCGGTTACCCGGGCCACCGAGGCGATACTGGGCAGAGCCTCTCCCCGGAAACCGAGGGTGGCGATGTGGGCCAGGTCATGGGCGTTGCTGATCTTGCTGGTGGCGTGGCGTTCGAATGCCAGGGCCAGGTCCGCCTGGTCCATCCCGCTGCCGTTGTCGGTGACCTGGATCAGCTTCTGGCCGCCCTGCTGCACGATGATCTCGATCCGGTCGGCTCCCGCGTCGATGGCGTTCTCCACCAGCTCCTTAACCACTGAAGCCGGCCGCTCCACCACCTCACCGGCGGCGATCTGGTTGGCCAAGGCCGAGGATAGCCGTTTGATCTGCCCCATATCAGTTGTTTTTCACGGATTGCGACTCGTTGCCGTTGTGATCATCAGCACCCATGAGCTGGTCTATCTTTCCCCGGGCCCAGACCGCCGCCGGCCCCCCCAACCGAGCCAGGCACAGCTCCAGCACCTGCTCTTGCGGGTTGAAATACCGCACCGCCGCCAACCCCAGACCTTCAACCGCCGCCGCCAATAAATCCTCAATTCCAGGTTCATCACCCGCGCCACCCGGAGGCAAATAATTGCGCCCCGCCGCCAGCAACGGTTCCAACGGGGCCATACCCACCAACTCGCTGCCCACCACGCTAATCCCAAAACTGGCAGCCTGTTGCCGCACAGCCTCATAAGCCCGGTGCAATGGCGTCACCCGGTAGTCGGTGAGATTAATAGAAACCTGAGCACAACCATAGCCCGGCATCAGCCAACCCATGGCCTGGCTCTGGGGCAGCGGGGCGGAACCGCCGGCGGGACGCAATGCCTTGGCGATCTGTTCAGCCACGGCTACATCCTCAGTGCTCAAGTTCACGTTAAATGCGATCAAAATGTTGCGCGCCCCGATCACCGTGGCCCCCAGACGGGGGTTGAACTCCGCCGGACCGAAATCGGGCTTGAACTTGGGGTCCTCCAACCGCTGGGCCAATCGCTCATATCCGCCCCGCCGCAGCCAGGCCAACCGGCGACGCTCCGGAGAACTGGCCGCCGCGCCGTACAGGTAGACCGGCAGGTCCAACTCGGAGGCCACCCGTTGGCCTAATTTCTTTGCCAACCCCACGCAATCCTCCAGGGTAACCCCCGCCAGCGGCACCAGGGGACACACATCAGTAGCGCCCAGGCGGGGATGGGCTCCCTGGTGGCGGGTCATATCGATCACTTCCGCCGCCTGCCGCAGGGCTTCATAGGCCGCCTCCACCACCGGCCCGGGTTCACCGGCTATGGTCATCACCGTGCGGTGGGCATCCGCGTTCGAATCAACCTGGAGCACCGCCGCCCCGGATACGGCCCCTGCCGCCCGGGTGATGGACCCTATGGCCTGCTGATCCCGGCCCTCGGAAAAGTTAGGGACGCATTCGATCAGTTGCATGGCCGGCGTCAGACAGAACGGAGGAATTTAAGCAGGAAGATGATAACGATCAGCAGCGCCAGGTAACGCCAGATGGCCCGTTTGTTCCAGCGCTGCTCCCGGAGGTGATGAAACCTGATCCGGGGACGATCCGGTTCAGACCTGAACCGGCCGGGCACCCTATATTCCCGCGAACAGGAATGCGAAGAACCGCACAAAGGGGCCGATGAAAAGCCACAGGATCGAAAAGCCGGTGAGCATGCCCATCATGACCAGGCCGAACAGCACCATGGGGCCGTAGCGCTCCAGGTTGTAGTTCCAGTGGGCATACTGGGGCGGCAGCAGACTGTACATGATCTTGGAACCGTCCAGGGGCGGCACCGGCAACAGGTTGAATACCGCCAACATAAGATTGATCTGCAAACTGCGGACCATCATGGAAATAAGGATGGGTCCCAGGGCACCGGACAAGAAAGCACTAGGGTCACTGGTGAGAAACCGGATAATCAAACCACTTAAAAGAGCCAGCCCCATGTTGGCGGCCGGTCCCGCCAGTGCCACCCACAGCATGTCCCGCTTGGGGTTGGCGAAGTAGCGCGGGTCCACCGGTACCGGTTTGGCCCAGCCGAGCCCTATCACAAACAGCATGACGGTGCCCATGGGGTCCAGGTGCGACAACGGATTGAGGGTCAGGCGGCCGGCCTGCTTGGCGGTGGGGTCGCCCAACCGGTAGGCCACCATACCGTGGGCATATTCGTGCACTGTCAGGGCAAACAGGATCACCGGTATCAGCAGGACTAATGTTTGGGGGTCGAGGTTGAACATGAGGCCGAAGTTAAGGCACCGGGGGCCTGGAGAAAACCGCCGGGGTGGACCGCGTTGGCGGTTATAACGGGAGGGGTGCGGTCAAGCCGGCAAACGGCGGAGGGGCATTGACTGGTCCAACAGGGGACGGCCCGGGATCAGGGCCTAGTCCACCAGATCGCTTTTTACCTGCTCAAATTCCTCCTTGGTGATCTCACCCTTCGCATACCGTTTCTTCAGTATGTCCATGGGGGTCTCCGACCCTCCCCGGCCAGGGCCGACGCCATATGATTTCGGGAGTTGTTTCCACCTGCCTGGTCTGCGCGACCGGGGCCGTTTACCGCCGCGACCATACATCCGTGACATAAAGATCACCATAATGATCATCAAGATCATGGGGAAAATAAAAAAGCCGTTTGACCAAAAGTTGGTATTTCCCATTGCGTATTCCTACTGCGGCGCGGCAGGCTTGAATGTCAGAATTTAACCCGGATGACGGCCAACCAGCCCACCACCGGCCTGAATGCGGCCGACAGCAATGGATACCACCGAGGCCAGACCACTGATGTTAGGTTTTAACAGCCTCGACTACTTTCATCAGCCAGTCTTCCTTGTCCTGCTCCGATAGACCGTCCAGCCCCTGTTTCACCATATTGATGACGAGATTCGTTACGAACTCACTACGCTCTTCTTGTGCCATCTTGGGGAACATCGTATCGACGCATTGAGACATCATCTTGGATATCATTCCCATCTTGCCACCCTCACCCAGGTCGTCGCCCATCATACTCATCATCATCTTGGGCATCATCTCCTGCATATCGATCCCCCCCATCATCCTGGGCATCATCTCGACCATCATCTGCTTTTTATCATCGACACTCATCTCTCCAAAAAACTTATTCATCATGCTGTCCATCATATTCTTCTTATCCTCAGAGCTCATCTTGCCCATCATCGAGCCCATCATTGTATCCATCATACCCATTGCAAACCTCCTCGGATCAAATTTATTTCGTGGTAGAATCCATGGACCAGTCCAGGTGTCGCCCCAACCACCTGCGGTTGGAGTTCTCTGCTTATCAGTGATTGTGATCGCAGCCTAACCGTTCCTTGGAGTCAGGGCCTGAGCCTGGCGAAAATAGCAATGGCATCTTTATAAACCAAGTTATTCGTAGTGCGGGAACGGGAGCCAGTCCATTAAGGCCTGCCCTGTGGCCTTCACCAGCCTAAGGGCGGAGTCCGGATAAACTTCATCGAAGGGTCCAAGAACTCCGCGTCATCTGGGATGAGGTCTGCCCCACTTCCTGCTAGATTTGTCCCTTCCCTGACCAGCTGTAAGAGGGGCTAACGGCGGGACGCACCAAGCGAACGACAGAGCCTATTGAGCTGGCGGCGGCGACCGCTCAGGCCGGGTAGCCAACTCCACCCGAGAGCTTGATAAGGACCTCCCAGCATGCCTGCCGGTACTGGTCATTGACCAGATGTGGCTGAGCATGGAGCTCCACCGGGCCCACGAGCTTGCCGGCAGGACTCGCATAGAAGCCGCCACTCTGCTCGTCTGAGTAGTCGGCAGCCGCCACGTAACGCCCGGCGGCAACATCCAACGGCCCGGCCATGCCGATGAACGGCCCCAGCAACTTCATCATCGGCATCATCACGTTGCGGGCTAGGAATGCCATGTTCCGACCAAAGTTCGAGGCCGGTGCGCTACCGGGGCTGACAGCGTTGACGGTCATCCCAGACGGGAGTCTCTCAGCGAGGGCAGAGGCCCACCAGACCGAGAAAGACTTGGAGACTGCATAGGACGCGTTACCCTGAAACGGAAGATTCGGATTGGCGCAGGCTATGGCCTCCATGGCTGCGGCTAGGTCGCCCTGAAATTTTTCGGCGGCCAGGGCGTTAAAGTCGGGGATCTTCATCATCGGCACGTCTCCCCGTGCGGCCTCGGATCCGGCAATCACAATCCGCGCGTGAGCGCCAAGCAGATCGTGGCCCAGCATCCCCATTGTGAGCTGGTGATGACCGACATTCGCCACGGCGAAGCCCATCTCGACACCCTGGGAGTTGCGCACAGGCGGTGGTCCGATCATCACTCCAGCATTGAGCACGAGGAAATCGACGCGGGAACTGCGGTCAGCCAGGACCTTCACCGCTGCGTCGACCGACTCGAGCTCCGAGACGTCGACGGTCAGCGCCTCGAAGACCTTGCGACCAGTCCGCTCCTCGAGAAGAGCGACTGAGGCGGTGCCCTTCTCCTCTGTCCTACAGGCCAGGATCACCTGACCCCAGTCCCCTTCAGCCAAGAGGGCGGCGGTTTCGAAGCCGATCCCTGAATTTGCCCCCGTGATCAGAGCGCTATCGTTGGTATGATTGTTCATGCTTTGATTTATCCTTATTTTAGATTGAAAGCCGGTTTGTGATCCTATCGAATCACAACTGTCTAAAGTTTGAGCTGAGCGTTTGCAAAAAGGCAAACGCCTCTCTTAGAGCCCGTTCAAACGCATGGTTTGGCGTCATAGCCTACGCTGGCTGAAAGAGCTCAACTACGTTACCAGAGGGGTCTTTGCAGAGAATCTGTTTGCCCCCCGGACCATCCACAATCTCGTTTCTGAATCTTACGCCAACATCCTTGAGCTTTGAGACTAGGGATTCCAAATCGTCTACAGTCGAGACGATCATGGACCAGCCTACAGGGCTGGGTATAGCGCCATCCGGCATGCACCTGGACGCCGATGATTTTGGCCCCGATACCCATAGCCTTAAGTCGCCATGTACCAAGATTGCTATGGCAGAACCGAATTGCTGTTCCAGTTCAAAACCGAGCTTTGAGACATAGAAGGCCACGGCATCGCCTACGTCATCGACAATGTATCTTACTTGGGCCATTTTTTAGCCTCCTTAATGCCGGATAACTATTAATTAAAA
>JADFMC010000145.1 GCA_022564085.1 Fidelibacterota bacterium
AATACATCCGGCGATTTCTGCTCCACCATGATTTTGGCGCCCCGCGGGGTCTTGGCCATGCCCCGCAACATCAGCTCGCGAATGATCAGCGGTTTGTAAAGCTCCATGGCCATCTCTTTGGGCAGGCCGCACTGGTGCAGCTTCAGCTCCGGTCCCACCACGATCACTGAGCGACCGGAATAATCGACCCGCTTGCCGAGCAGATTCTGACGGAAACGACCCTGCTTGCCCCGCAGCATGTCGCTGAGCGACTTGAGGGGTCGCCGGGTACCGCTGCGCACCGCCGTGCCTCGACGGGAATTATCAAAAAGGCTGTCCACCGCCTCCTGCAACATGCGCTTTTCGTTGCGCAGGATCACATCCGGGGCCTTGATATCCAGCAGCTGCTTGAGCCGGTTGTTGCGGATGATTATCCGGCGGTATAAGTCGTTTAAGTCCGAAGCGGCGAAGCGGCCCCCTTCCAACGGCACCAGCGGCCGTAATTCCGGCGGGATGACCGGCAGCACCGTCAGGATCATCCATTCCGACTTGTTGGGCACCGAGCGCTCAATGCGGGGATCAAACTTTCGCAGCACCCGCAGCCGTTTCAGGGCATCCTCGGACTTGCCCACTGACTTGGAATTATTGGCCACCTCAGTGAGTTCGTCTATCAGCTTCGGAATGTCCAGCCGCCCAAGCATACTCTTTAATGCATCGCCGCCCATCAAGGCCTGGAAGTAGTTGCCCGCCTCACGGTCCTCATCGCTAACCGCAGATTTTCCGAATTCATCCTCCAGGGATATATATTCCAGTTCATCGACGAGCTCGCCGTTCTCTTTGCCGGACAGACCCGTATTTAAGATCACGTAATTCTCATAATAAATGATCTTTTCAAGGTTCTTGGTGGAATAGCCCAGCAGGTAGCTGAGTTTGCTGGGAATGGACTTGAGGTACCAGATATGCGACACCGGCACGGCCAGTTGGATATGTCCTACCCGCTCCCGCCGCACTTTCTTGCGCGTTACTTCCACGCCGCAGCGGTCACAGATTATGCCCCGATAGCGTATCCGCTTGTACTTGCCGCAATGGCATTCCCAATCCTTGACCGGTCCGAAGATCCGCTCGCAGAACAGGCCGTCCTTCTCAGGTTTGTAGGAGCGGTAGTTGATAGTCTCAGGCTTCAACACCTCACCGTATGATTGGTTGAGAATCATTTCCGGACTCATCAAGCTCAGTGTAATGGACTTGATATCCTGCCTGGAGGATTTTGGTTGCGGTTTGATATAAACCACTTGCTTTCCCTGCCTATCCTAAGGTTACGTTAAGTCCCAATCCTTGCAGCTCCTTCAATAGTACATTGAAGGACTCAGGCATGCCCGGTTCAGGCGCATTTTCACCTTTCACCAGGTTGTTGTACAACCGCGACCGGCCGTCCACATCGTCCGATTTGACCGTCAGCAGTTCCTGGAGAGTATAAGCCGCTCCATAGGCCTCTAAGGCCCAGACCTCCATTTCACCGAACCGCTGGCCGCCGAATTGGGCTTTGCCGCCCAACGGTTGCTGAGTGATCAGTGAGTAGGGGCCAGTGGAGCGGGCGTGCATCTTGTCATCCACTTGATGGCTTAATTTCATCATATAGATCACCCCCACCGTCACCATGTTTTCCGTCAGACGGCCGGTGCGCCCGTCCCGCAGGTAAACTTTACCGGTGGGATCGATTCCGGCGGCCGCCATAGCCTCTTGAACATTTGCCGGGGTGGCCCCGTCGAACACCGGTGTGGCGTAGTACTTGCCCAGTTTCCGGCCGGCCCAACCTAGCATTGTCTCGTATAGCTGGCCCACATTCATGCGTGAAGGGACGCCTAAGGGGTTGAGAATAATGTCCACCGGAGTGCCGTCCTCCATGAAGGGCATATCTTCTTCGGGCACAATCACCGAAACGATCCCCTTGTTCCCGTGCCGCCCGGCCATTTTATCACCGACGGAAATCTTGCGCTTATTGGCGATGTAGACCTTGGCCAGCTTGATCACCCCCGGTTGCAATTCATCCCCGATGCGAATTTTGAAGATCCCCCGCTCCAGGGTATCTTCGATCACTCTGAGTCCCTGGCGGTAGCCGTCAAGTATTTCCAGGATTTTCTTCCAGCGGCCGTCATCGTCCACCCAGGCGGACTTCAGACTTAGCCGGTCAAAGTCCAGATTGGTGACCTTGTTTTCGGTAAGCTTGGTCTTGGCTTTGATCAAGGTGCGGTTGTCCGCCAGGTCCCTGATTCCGCCCGAGAGCCGTCCCACCATTTGGTTGGTTATCAGCCCGTTCCGCTTCTCCAACAGGGCGATGCGGTCCTGCTTGGCCTGGGCCTGGAGCTGCTCGATAGACTTCTTGTCCTCGACCCGGCTGCGGGCGCTCTTGCGCTCAAACAACTGGGTTTTAATGACTGTACCCCGGACACCCGACTCGCAGCGCTTGGAGGTATCCTTCACATCGCCGGCCTTTTCGCCGAAAATTGCACGCAGCAGCTTCTCTTCGGGAGTGGGGTCAGTTTCACCCTTGGGGGTCACTTTGCCCACCAGGATATCACCCGGCTGGATCTCTGCGCCCACCCGAACCACGCCGTTCTCCCCCAGGTTCTTGGTAGCCTCTTCGCTCACGTTGGGGATTTCATTGGTCAGCTCCTCGGCGCCCCGCTTGGTATCACGCACTTCCATCTCCGCTACCTTGATATGGATAGAGGTGAGCACATCATCCTTGAGCAGCCGCTCGTTAATAACGATGGCGTCTTCGAAATTGTAGCCCAGCCAGGGCATGAACGCCACCAGCAGGTTGCGTCCTAGAGCCAGTTCACCCTTGTCCGTGGCGCAACCATCGGCCAACAGGTCCCCCTGTTTGACCTTCTGCCCCGGGAGAACGCACGGTTTTTGGTTGATGCAGGTGTCCTGGTTGGTACGCAAAAATTTGTACAGGTGGTAAGTACGCAGGTTTTCCGTGTCGCTGAGGGTCACGTCAGCCCGGTCCACCGGACTGCGCACGGTAATATAGGTGGCCTCCACCGTTTCCACCGTCCCATCCATATCGGCATAGATGGCGGCGCGGGAATCGTGGGCCACCCGAGCCTCCACCCCGGTGCCTACAACCGGGCGCCGCGGTGTGAGCAACGGCACGCTTTGCCGCTGCATATTGGAGCCCATCAGGGCGCGGTTGGCGTCGTCATGCTCCAGGAATGGGATCAGCGAAGCGGCCACCGACACTATCTGGCTGGGGGCCACATCCATATAGTCCACCGATTCGGGCGCCACAATTGGGAAAGTGTCCCCCTTGCGGGTCAGTATCCGGTCCCGCTTGAAATGCTTACCATCGTGGGGCTCGCTGGACTGGGCGATATAGACCCGATCCTCATCGTCGGCGGATAAATAGACTATGTTTTTAGTTATCTTGTAGGAATTGTTCTTATGCTCGATCCGGCGATAAGGGGTTTCGATAAAGCCCAGTTTGTTTACCAGGGCATGGGTAGCCAGGGAACTGATCAAACCGATATTGGGACCTTCAGGGGTCTCGATGGGGCACAGCCGTCCGTAGTGCGTATAGTGCACATCCCGCACCTCAAACCCGGCCCGTTCCCGCGTCAGTCCTCCCGGTCCCAACGATGATATTCTGCGCTTATGGGTGATCTCCGAAAGCGGATTGGTCTGGTCCATAAACTGGGACAATTGGCTGGTTCCGAAAAAGGCATTGAGTACGGAGGTAACTATCCGTGAATTAATCAGGTCCTGGGGCGTGAGGCTTTCCGCCTCCCGGGTGCTCATACGCTCCCGAATGGTACGCTGCATCCGGCTCAGGGCGATAGTGAACTGGTTGGAAAGCTGCTCACCCACGGTCCGCACGCGACGGTTGCCCAGATGGTCGATGTCATCCGGAGTGCGCTCACCTTTGCGCATCGATATCAGGTACCGCAGAGCTTCGACGAAATCTTCCCGTGTCAGCACTGGATTATCTATGGGGGCATCGAGATTGAACTTCTTGTTGATCCGGTAGCGTCCCACCTGTCCCAGGTCGTATTTCTTCGGCGAGAAGAACATGCGCTCCACAAATTTCTGAGCCACATCAATACTGGGGGCGTCACCCGCTCGCAAGTCTCGATAAAACCGCGCCAGAGCCTCCTCATGATTGGTGGTGGGATCTTTCTTAATGGTGTTCGTCAGCATCTCCACCTCGAGCTCCCGGCCCCGGACCAGCACTGAAACTTCCACTACCCCGGCTTTCTTGAGGGGCGGCAGATCTTCCTTCTCTAGAGTCTTGCCGGCTTCGGCAATCACTTCCCCAGTCTCAGTGTTGACTACATCGGCCGCCAGCACCCGGCCGGCAAATTGGGACGTCTTGACACTTTTCAATTTCAATGTTTGGACCAGGCCGAAAGCCCGAAAAATCTCCTCATTGGTTCCGTAGCCAATGGCCCTGAGCAGCAGTGTGGCCGGGAACTTGCGCCGGCGATCGATGATGGCGAAGATGCAATCGTAGATATCGGTGGTGAAGTCCACCCACGAGCCGCGAAAAGGAATGATTCTAGCCTGGTAAATACTGGTGCCGTTGGGGTGTTTGCTCTCTTCGAAAAAGACCCCTGGCGACCGCTGCAGCTGGCTGACGATGATCCGCTCGGCGCCATTGATGATAAAGGTGCCCCGGTCGGTCATGTAGGGTACATTCCCGAAGAAGACGTCCTGCTCTATGCTCTGGGCATAGACCGATTTGTCCTGTTCGTCGGTGATGTGCAGGATCAGGCGCACCTTCAGCGGCACCGTGAAACTGACGCCGCGATCGAGGCATTCCCGCACCGTGTACTTGGGGGTCCCCAGATGATAGCTGACGTACTCCAATACGTAGTTCCCATGGCTGTCCTCCACGGGGAACATGCTGCGGAACACAGCCTCCAGGCCTTTATTTTCTTGTCGGTCCAGGCCGGCCTTATCCTGGAGGAATTCCTCATAAAAAAAAGTTTGAATCGCCAACAAATCGGGAATTTGAGCAACGGTATCAATGCGCGTAAATGAATCACGCTTGGGGGTGGATGTGGCACTTACAGGCAATTCAAGCCCTCCCTGGGTAAGCCTTGTTTAGACTTGGTGATGGTTGGTTGCAGATAAATCTGTCGGTTCGGCAACCAGCTATTTCAACTCGACCGTGGCACCGGCCGATTCCAGCTTGGCCTTTAACTCTTCCGCTTCCGCCTTGGAGATCCCTTCCTTGACAGTGTTGGGCGCTTTATCCACTACATCCTTGGCTTCTTTCAGGCCCAGAGAGGTAACCTCGCGGACCACTTTGATGACGTTGATCTTCTTCTCCCCAAACGAAATCAGTACGACATCGAACTCGGTCTGCTCCTCGACAGCCTCCTCCGCACCGGCCGCACCGGCCACGGCAGCCACTGCTACTGGAGCGGCGGCGGTCACGCCAAATTTCTCTTCTATATCCTCGATCAGCCCGGAAATCTCCAACATATTGGCGGTTTCCAGGTAGCCTAAGATGTCTTTACGAGTAAGGGTAGACATTAAAATGCTCCTCTGTTTTCATGAAGTTTTCTGCTCTTTGAGACTGCCCAGCAATTGTGTCAGCTTTGCCAGTGGGCTGTTCAGGGTGGCGACTAACCGGGTCATGGGCTGGCCCAGGTTGGCTACCAGGCGGCCCAACAGGACCTCCTTGCTTGGCATGCTGGCCAGTTCCTTGG
>JADFMC010000003.1 GCA_022564085.1 Fidelibacterota bacterium
TGGACGACGTGAAGGCGGCGGGTTACACCGTGTCTGAACTCGACCAGCGTATGACGGAGCAGCTTTCGGGACGGCTGGTCAATCCAGAAGTAACGATTGCCGTTATAAATCCGCGCGAACCAATGGTGTATGTATTCGGCGAGGTAGGTGTCGCGACCGCGATTCCGTTTCGACAGGCACGTACCGTGGCGCAAGCGATAGCCATGGCCTCAGGAATTAATGTCAAAGCGAATAGAAGTCACATCGCGATTATCAGACTGGACGAAGAGGGCCATCTCCGCGCATACGTCGCACAAGACCTATCGGGTCAACCGGGTTTCTACATGGCACTCCAGAACATGTATCTGCAACCGGATGACCTAATCATTGTCCCGGAAAGCGTACGTTCCCAGTTCGTTCGTTTTGTTCAGGATTTTGTCAATACGCCGCTGAGTGGGATTAACCAGGTTCTAGGTCCCTACTTCCAATTCAGGCTAATTTCAGCGATTGATTAATCGGAACTGCTCTTATACATGAACGAGACTGAAGAAATTACGCATCACCCCGACGCGGATACTTTTGATATTCGAAAATCTTGGGAAGGGATCAAGCGGGCATGCTTTGGTCATAAGTTTTTGACAAATTATATATATACCATTTAAATGCTCCTTGGTAGACAGAGTGACGCTTTTCTTCAGGATTAAGGGGAACAGTGTAAGAATTGATTCTTCGAAATGTTTCGCGAATTTCTTTAGGAATTGCAGAGACAAAAATGTCTGCTGATAGAGAATAATCTAAAAAAACATGCTGATACTCTTTATCTAATTCAGAATACAATTTTCCAGCAGCTTCTTCTATTTCACATGTCGTTGATAACGGCAATTTATTTTTATAGAAATCAAATATGGTTCGGCTTCTTTGTTGCCCATCAACAATCTCCTTACGAGTTTCTTTACTCTTAATATCCGTTACTTGGTATAAGGAAAGCTTTGGGATAGGATATTCTAACAGAACTGATTCAATCAAAAATGATCTGGCGGCTGGTGGCCATACTTTATCACTTCTTTGATAATCACGATTGACTATGATTTCTTTCCGATTCATAGCCTTACAGTAATCAGCCACTGTATAATTTGTTGCACCGGGAAGCGGAGAAGGAACTGTTCCCCGCTTGCAAAAAACTCGGGGTGGGTAACATCGTTTATTCGCCCTTGGCCCATGGGGTGCTCAGCGGTAAATATAAGTCCATTGATGGGGCCACCGAAGGGCGGTTAGCGCACTGGCAGCCGGAGAATAATTTCCTGACCGAGGGGAACTTGGCGAAAGTTGAGAATCTCAATACCTTGGCGGCGGAATATGGCATGACCAGCGCCCAGCTGGCCCTGCGGTGGTGCCTACGCCGCCCGGAAGTAGCCGCAGTTATCGTGGGCGCCAGCACACCCAAACAGCTGGACGAAAACTGTGCGGCTGGGAACATAGAGCTAACTGGGGAGCAGTTGCAATCCATCGAGGCCGTTATCGCTGCGGCTTAAGGGTACGGAAAAATCGTCTGGCGATAAAACAAATACCTTGGAAAACAGCCGCAAAACCATGTATACTTGCTTATTATGAAGTACATCCGAGCATCCACCATAGTGATCGCCGGAATCGCCGGCGTTCTCCTGCTATTTGCCAATGATGAAGGGCTTACGCCAGGGAATCCCGCGCCGGAATTCGAGCTGCCCGATCACGAAGGTGTTATCCACCGGCTGTCCGACTATCACGGGCAGAAGGTGCTGGTATACTTTTATCCCAAGGACAACACTCCCGGCTGTACCAAAGAAGCTTGCGGCCTAAGGGACTCCTACGGTGATTTCCAGGCGGCTGATATTATCATCCTGGGCATCAGCTACGACGACTCTGAGTCCCATCAGCAGTTCCGCGAGCAGCACGATCTGCCGTTTACCTTGCTCAGCGACTTGACCAAGGAGGTGGCGGCAGCCTACGGCACGAAGGGACGCTACCCGCTGGCCAGCCGGCGGTCTTTTCTCATCGATGAAGAAGGGCTGATTGTCCATATTATCCGGGATGTTGATGTTACTACCCACAGCCAGGATGTGCTGCGACTGTTCCGCGAGGCGGAAACTATCCCCTGATCAATAGCGACCAACGATCTGTTCCAGCGGTACCGATCGGATTGTTGGGCACGGCAATATCTGTGGCGCTTTGGCTGCTGTTGCTATACCTACAATCTTGGATAGCCCTTCCGGAGTTCGATATTGCGCCCGGTTGGCGCTGGTTTTTCGGCCTCCTTTTCGGGATCGATGCCCTGGTGGCGATTATCTGGGCACACCGGAGCCTGGACCATCGCCGCACGGATGGCGAGCAGCTGGTGGTGACCGGGCCCTATGCCCTATTGCGACACCCCATGTATGCCGCGGTGCTATGGAACGGCACCGCAGTTACGGCTTTCGGTTTAGGATCCTGGTTGGTGTTGGTAGCAGTGGTGCCATTACATCTGATCTGGGTCTGGTTGGTGAGGCTCGAAGAGGCACAGCTGGCCGCCCGGTATGGCGCGGCATATGAAGCCTACAGCGCTGACACCGGCCAGTTCTTTCCCCGCTGGGAATCGCTTAAGAAAACCATCCGCGCAGGTCGAAGCAAAAACAGCGAGTAATGCCGGCGGCAATGCAGTTACCACTCCGCCCAACGCCCCGGGAGCTGCGACGCAGGATCATACAACTCGCCGGCCCAATAATGCTGGCCAGCCTGTCGCAGACGCTGATGAGCCTGATCGATATCGCCATGGTGGGCCGGTTAGGGGCTGCGGCGGTGGCCGCTGTTGGGCTGGGCGGAATGTTCACTTTCGCCATCAGCGCGTTCCTGACCTCCATCCAGGCCGGGGCGCAGACGGTGATCTCCCGGCGAGTGGGGGAGGAATTGCCCAGCCAGGTTAGTGAGACCGTCCGCAGTGCCTTTAGATTCTCGCTCTTGGCCGGCACGCTAATCGGCCTGCTGACATATAGCGTCGCCCAGCGACTCTTCCCCCTCATCAGTGATGACGGCTCCGTTATCAGTATGGGAAGCGCCTATCTGGAATGGCGAAGTCTCAGCCTCGGCATGGTGATGGCTAGTTCCGTGCTGTACGCCCTATATAACGGCATCAGCCGCCCTGGCATTCACCTGGTTGTTTCTCTTCTGGCGAACAGTTTGAACGTGGTGCTCAATTACGGCTTGATTTTCGGCCACTGGGGCCTGGCGGCCATGGGTGCTCCCGGCGCGGGTTTGGCCACAACTTTATCTTCATTGGTAGCACTCGGCCTGTACGCTGGTTTCTCCCGTCTGGCAGATATAAAACAGAAATTCCCCGGCCTCTGGAGGGGCCCAAGTAATTGGAAAGCGTTGGCCCGGGTAATCGAGATTTCGGTACCTGCCGCCTGGCAGAATTTTGGGGTAATGTTCGGGTTTACCATGTTCATGGTAATCATGGGCCGGGTAAGCACCATGGCCCTGGCGGCCACTGAAATCGTTTTCAATATATTATCGTTCAGCTTTATGCCAGCGATAGGATTTCTCTACGCAACCCAGACTTTGGTCAGTGAAAGCTTGGGCCGTAAGGATCCAGAGACGGCCGCCAAAGCCGCCAAATTGGCAACCGTCCAGTGTATGATGCTGATGGGGTCCATGGGAATTCTATTTATGTCCATACCTCGTATAATCCTACGCCTTTTCACACCCGAAGTTGAGCTGATCGAGATGGCGGTGTCACCGTTGGTGGTACTGGGAATGGTGCAGTTCGTCGACGCAATTGGTATGGTCCATCTGGGGGCACTGCGGGGCGCAGGTGACAATCGCTACCCGGCCATAGCCGATCTGCTGCTGATGTGGCTGTTTTTCCTACCGGTCACCTATGTAACCGCACTCCACTATCAGTATGGGATTATGGGAGGTTGGATCGCCCTAGCCATATATATCGCCGGCTTCGCCGCTTTGGCATGGCACCGTTTTCTGACCGGTCCGTGGCGCACGATCAAGATCTAACTATCGGCCCGCAAGTTTGAGTTGCTTTAGACTATCGCTGTCCTTACGTTCCATAGTAAATAAACAATCATTTTATCGGCGGCTTAAAGAGGTTTTACTTCAAAGGAGAAACCATGCAGCGCGGTAGCGTCAACAAAGTAATAATCGTGGGACATGTAGGCGGCGATCCAGAACCACGCTATACACCATCAGGTACCGCCGTCGTTAATATCAGCGTTGCCACCAATGAAGTCCGTCGCGACTCCGAAGGCAATGAGCTAAAATCTACGGAGTGGCATCGGGTTGTGCTGTGGAGCAAGCAAGCCGAGTTCGTAGGCAATTACGTGAAAAAGGGGCAATTGGTTTACGTTGAGGGCCGCCTTCAGACTAGGACTTGGGAGGATCGAAATAAAATCGAACGCCGTACCACGGAGATCGTAGCCGATAATATAACTTTGCTTGGTCCCAGCCGTAGCACCGACTCCCCGGCCACTGATACTCCGTCAATCAGTGAAGAACCACCCGATGATGATGATATCCCGTTCTAAGCAGAATTCTTACCACGGCACAGAACAATTCCATGCTTCTACATTATTTACAAATCCGCTCCTGAATATTTTTTCTCCTTACTCCGCCTAGCTCATCATTCCTTCGAGCCTGCTCCTCAAAAACATTGATTTCTTATTTTACTTTTCCTCGTTAAACACCTATATTCTGAGCTACAGCCCATATTTTTCAGCATAGCCTCTTCATCGCATTAAATTCAAATCGCTTCAAATGTACCGCTGTAACGACTACGGCTGTTACTTCAAAACCCATTGTATGGGCAATGATCGCCGCGTTATGCATATGCCCGCAGAGTGCCTTTTTTGTTTCCCTTGCCTCTTCAAAGCGCGCTCCCAGGGATATAACTGTTACACCGGGCCCGCCCCCGGGCACGCTGTACAATTGCCCCACATCTATAAATCTGGTTGTGCCCAATTCAGTTAGTTGCCTTAATGGATTGCTGCCCGACCTGTTTATACTATCCTCCACAAAGGCCCAGGTTCTATCCCCTTCCAGCACCGCCAGGTCAAATATACGAACACCGCTAATTCCCTGAACCCGAATTTGCCCTAATTTATTAGCCCACATTGCATGATCGCTTCCAGAAAACACTATTGCTTCACCTGTTGAAATCTCGTTCTGATCCTTTTTCCCTAGTAAATCATAAAAAAGGTTCGTCAGCACTAGCTGTTTTTTGTTTCTTTGCCGTTCCACTGTACCTAGATTCCTACATATACGCTAGTTGATGTAATTACAGTAAACAAGTTAAAGTTTCTTCGCTGACGCTATAAGAATTTAAATCGAAGGAAGCTTCAAATATCATGGATTTAGTAGGCGAGGTCTTCTTAAGATACTATGAATTCATTGGTTGCAGTAATATATGATTTAACCCAATTCAAGCGATCGCAAGTTCATCACCAAGCTTGCGACTGATTGTGATGAATTGCTTTTCTGGAAGACTATTATCAACTAATCATTAACAACTCTATGGGGCCTACCCAAATTATCCGCCCGCCAGAATAGATTTAACAACATCACCATTATTAATATTATATGTTTCCCGCCTATCTATCATATCCCCTGAATACCGTATCCATTGCTACCTATACGGCCCCGTGCGCCATAGAATTTCGACCTTGGCGGTTGATAACTATCACGGAAATGGCTATTGGGTGGCTGGGAAAGCTACTTATCTACCTATATTTTCAGGATAAGCCGGATGAGATTTGGTTCCGGGAGTGATAGTCTCATCTTTTCAAAGGAAAACCGGGGTTAAGGAGCCTTAGAGGCACGATTTAGGACTATTTATTATGGTTTTCTCAAAAATAGCCGAGGTTATTGTTATCCTAGCGCGTAATATGATTGTTATTCTCACAATAATGCCCTTTATCGCCGTGTCTACCCGGATAATGGCAGAGGTACCTGTATCACGGAATTTAATTGAGATCGGTCAGCGATCGGATGGCGTAATTCATGCCTGGCTGTTTCTTGATCGAAAGGCTGTATCGCTGGCAATAGGAAAATATTCTTTCCCCGCAACTACCAGGGCAATATTGCGGCGGCAGATGCGCGGCACTGCCAACCAAACTACAATTGAGGACCTTGGCAGGCCTGTATCTCTAGATTATTTGAAACGGATACGGGGTTACGGAGTCAACATAAGGAGAGTTAGTCATTGGTTCAACGCCATCAGCATCAGTGCGACAAGGCAGCAGCTGGAAGAGATACGTAAATTGCCTTTTATAATCTATATCGCACCAGTAAGGCAACTCCGCCAACCGATTATGCTCCATGATATCACTAAAATTGAGATAGAGTTGAGGCATGCGCCTAAAACCGGGGCCATTGATTACGGCGCAAGCGCCTGGCAGACGGAAGTGTTGGGCGTAAACGATGTACATGAACGGGGGTACAGCGGGACAGGGGTCCTGGTATTGATGTTGGACACAGGATTTATGAACTCGCATGAAGCTATAAACCAGGAAAGGATACTTAGCGAGTATGATTTCATCAACGATGATGGCGAGACGGCCAATGAAACGGCGGAAGAAAATAAAATAGGTCAGCATAACCATGGCTCAATGACTTATAGCGTTTTGGGGGGATACGCGCCGGGAAAACTTATTGGGCCAGCCTACGGTTGCGATTTCTTGTTAGCAAAGACTGAGTCCGTGGCCTACGAGAGAATGGTCGAGGAAGACAATTTTGTAGCGGCGCTCGAATGGGGCGAAATGCTGGGCGCCGATATTGTCTCGAGCTCCCTGGGCTACAACGCCTGGTATGAATATGAGCAGATGGACGGCCAGACAGCCATTACCACTAGAGCTGTATCAATCGCCACCCAATTGGGAATGGTGGTCGTCACTGCAGCGGGGAATGAACGTGGCAGTGGCGGCAAACAGGACTGGGGTGGCCATATCATGGCCCCCGCCGACGCCGACGGTATTATCACCGTGGGTGCAATTGATGCCAAAGGGGTAGTGGCATCATTTTCCAGCATGGGGCCCACGGCCGATGGACGAATCAAACCTGAGGTGGCGGCCCCAGGGGTCGGTGTATTTTCGGCCTCACCCAGTGGCGCTAATATCTACACTACCGGTAGCGGCACCTCTTTTGCCACACCGCTGATAGCGGGTTGCGTGGCCCTGCTTTTAGAAGCCCATCCCCAATGGCGGCCGGACCAGATTCGGGAAGCATTAATGGCAACAGCCAGTCAGTCCGAGAACCCGGACAATTACCTTGGGTGGGGAGTCGTCGACCTGCTTGCGGCCCTACAGTACATTCCTGGTGATTCCGCGTCCACAGGAGGAAATTCAGCTGGCACGGCTGGGCAATTAACATTGTTGGTGTATCCCAATCCCTTTGATCTCAACCACAACTCAAACACCCTCGTCAACTGGACGCTGGCCACCGAGACTTCGGTGCAGGTGGATGTTTACAACTTACTGGGGCAGCACGTAATCAACCTTTACCGGCACGGTCTGCAGGAGCCGGACCCAGGCTCCGTGAGGTGGGACGGGATCGATTATCGAGGGCGCAGAGTAGCCAGCGGAGTTTATCTAATACGCTTACGTGCCGGCCAGGAGATCACATTTACTCGCCTGACCGTACAGCATTAACGAAAATGAGGCCCGAATGACCAATAAAGAGTGGCACGAGCTGGAAGCGGCGCCAAATCCCAGTCCGGGAAGGGATTACACGGTTGAAATAGCGGTGCCGGAGTTTACCTGCGTCTGTCCCCGGACGGGCCTGCCGGATTTTGGGACGATTCGGATCCGATATATCCCCGACAAAAAGATAGTCGAACTCAAATCACTAAAATACTACATCTTAAACTACCGTGACCTGGGAATATTCCAGGAAGCGGTCAACAATCGGATTTTAGACGATCTAAAGGAACTTTTACGACCCAGGATGATCGAAGTTGTGGCTGATTTCAACGCTCGTGGTGGTATCAAGACGGTGGTTACCTCCCGCTGGCCCGAGGAGAACGGCCGGTGAAAGGACTACGGAAAAACTATCCGGTTAATTACACCTTTCGCGGAATTAAACTGCGGGGGTAAATTCGGGGCCGATCTCAGGAAGAGGAAATGAAAGTAAGAATACGCAATAGCAATAGAAAACGTAAAAACAGGCACGGCTTTTTCGCTCGGATGGGCACTAAATCCGGAAGGTCCGTCCTGGCCCGACGGCGTGCGAAAGGCCGGAAAGTCCTCTCCGCCTGATTTTTATTGAAGCAGAACCTTCCGCGCAAGTACCGATTAACTAAGAAGCTGGAAATCGATCACCTCTACCACCAGGGTAAGCTCGTGGTTCAGCCCAGGGTGAGCGCGCGCGTAATGGCAGGGGAACGATCACGGCTGGGAATCGCAGTGGGGCGGAAATATGGAGGCAGCAGTGTCCGAAACAGATTTAAACGGCAGGTACGGGCCGTATTTCGTCAGCGCCGGGAGCAACTGGCGGGGGTAGATATCTTAGTGGCTGTACGCCCTGGAAAGGGGCTGGCCGGGTACCAAGAAATCCAGCTGTTATTCAATGAAATTATTGAACGCCATTGGTAAAAGGAGTCACCGGGTAGCGATTGCAGCTCTGGTGTTGCTAATCCGGTTGTACCAGATCTCCCTATCCTTGCTCTTTCCTGGAGCTTGCCGCTATGAACCCAGCTGTTCACAGTATGCTATCGACGCCCTGCGTAAATACGGCCTACTGGGCGGCAGCAGACGGGCCGTGCAACGAATATTGCGTTGTCATCCTTATTCAAAACACCGCGCTCATGATCCGGCCTGATTATGCCTGATTCCGCCCGCGCCTTTATGGCTTTCGCCCTAATCGCCCTGGTGCTGATCCTGACTCCTAAATATCTGGAATTTATTGGGAGCCCGCCAGCCAGAGGCCCGGAGCAGATTGAGGAGCGAACTGCGTCTGAGGAGACGTTATTGGCGCCTCCCATTATACCGCAAAGCAGTTATGATAGTCGACCGACTATGGCGCAAGCTCACCAGGCGGAGCCCGAGAATCGGCAGCGATGGCCGGAGCGCACCGTGAAGATTGAAACTGAACTTTATACTGCGGTCATATCCTCCCGTGGGGGCGGAAGTATTACGTCTTTCGAACTTAAGGGCCATTCCAATCGTAGAACGGACGGCCCGGTACAGTTAATCGATGATAGCCACGGCGCAATCAGCCTGGAATTGGCCTATGTTAATCTGGAGGGAGACTCGGTCTACCTGCGGGAAAACTTCGAGGTCATAGTGTTCCCCAGTTTGAATACCATCCACCTGAGCGATGGTACCGTGTCGATGGAGTTTCGCCGGACCTTCCCCTCGGGCGCGGTTGTGACCAAGAAGCTTACCTTTCAGAGTGATAGCTATATTATACCGCTGGAAATCGCCTGGCGCGACCCCGGGTTGGAGCTGGGTATCAACAATTTCGAGGTTCGCTGGCCGGACGGGCTGCCGCCGGCGGAGCAATTATTAAATGAAGATGAGACCTACGGTAAAGTGTACGTCTATCAGGGTGGAGAACTGGAGGACCAGGGTAGCGCCCGCAAGGGGTTGGTGCGCCGGCGGACCCTGAAAGGCAGCACTGATTGGGTGGCGCTACGGAACAAGTATTTCACCGCGGCCTTGATCGCCGACCGGAACCAACCCGCCACCTTTGGATCTCTATCCGCAGTTAGTCGTCCCTGGACCCATGACGGCAACAATAACAGCGGCAGCAACGGCAATCTAACCAGCTATTCGATGGCCCTGGGCTACGATGCCGGAAGTCCCGTCAAGTTGAATCTCTATCTGGGACCACTATCATATTTTATCATCTCTGATCTGGAGGTGGGCCTGGAGCAGATAATGAACCTTGGCTTCTCCCTCATCCGGCCCATCAGCAAACTGGTTTTGTACAGCTTGGTTTATCTTCATGAGGTGATCCCAAACTACGGCGTGGTCTTAATTATATTTGCCATCGTTATCCGCGTCGTTACCAACCCACTTACAAAAAAGAGTTTCACCTCCACTCAAAAGATGCAGCTGGTCCAGCCCCGGGTGAAGGAGTTACAGGAGAAATACAAGGGTAATGCTCAAAAGCTGAACCAGGAGATGATGGCCCTCTGGAAGCGGGAAGGGGTAAACCCCCTGGGGGGCTGCCTGCCTATCCTGATCCAGATGCCGTTGCTCTGGGCTCTGTTTATCGTATTCCGGACCACCATCGAGTTGCGCGGTCAACCGTTTATCTGGTGGATCACGGATCTATCGTCACCCGATGTGATTTTCAACCTGCCCTTCAGCCTGCCGCTCTATGGGCAAGGTGTAACCGTATTAGCGCTAATCATGGGCATTACCATGTTTTTGCAGCAGAAGCTCAGTGGCGCCGCGTCCAACCCGCAACAAAAGCCCATGATGTACATGATGAGTATTTTCTTTTTCCTGATTTTTAACCAGTTCCCCAGCGGGCTAAATCTTTACTATGCTTTTTCCAATTTCCTGGCTATACTCCAGCAACGCGCTATCCGCAAGCACCTGGTCGCCCCGATTGCCGGCCCAGCCAAAACTAAGGGGTGACAACCTCGGAAGCGGGTCCGGCCGGTGAACGGACCAAGCAGCACCATGGCTCCAGAACACAAAAATTCGCCCAATGATACAGCCTTAGAGCCCGCCAGCGATAACAGCAGCGGCAGCAGCGGCTACATTGAGGACACTATTGTGGCCCTGGCAACGCCCCCTGGGCGAGGTGGAGTCGCAATCGTCCGGCTAAGCGGAAATAGAGCCCTGGAGCTGGCGCAAAAAATATGCGCCGCGAAGCTGGCAAAACAGCCGCGCCACAGTTTCTTAACCCGCATCATCTCCCCGGAAGACAAAGAAGCGATTGATCAAGCACTGGTGACCTATTTCCAGCAACCGGCGTCATTTACCGGCGAAGATATGGTGGAATTCAGCACACACGGCGGCGTGATAACCCCCAGCAGGGTAATCCGGCTGCTGTTGAAGCTGGGCGCCCGGCAAGCGTTACCTGGTGAATTCACTCAGCGGGCCTTTATCAACGGCAAACTGGATCTGGCCGAGGCTGAGGCGCTAAATGAGATTATAAGCAGTTTGAGCCGGCGATCACAGCAGGTGGCTTTTCAAAACCTGGAGGGGCATTTATCGCGGGAAATCGCATCTATACGGACTAATTTGCTATCATTGCTGGCGATTCTAGAGCACGAACTTGATTTCAACGAGGCTGAGATCGACTACCTGACGCGCAATGAAATTTCCGGTCAATTAAAGGAGATCCTGGAGCGCTTGCACCGCTTGCAGGAAACGGCGCCCTACGGCCGTATGATCCGGGAAGGGGTGCGGGTAGTGATAACCGGCGAGCCCAATGCTGGAAAGTCCAGTATTTTCAATGCCTTGGCTGGGCAGGAACGGGCCCTGGTGACCCAAATACCCGGCACTACCCGGGACAGCCTGGAGGCCTGGTTGGATATTAGCGGTTTTCCGGTCTGCCTGGTGGATACGGCCGGGCTGCGGAGTAGCGAAGATGCCCTAGAGCAGCTGAGCATTGCCAAGAGCCGGCAACAGTTGGAATCGGCGGACCTGGTGTTGCTGCTTGATCCCATTGATCCTGTTTCCAAAGGGAGCGAGTTGGAGATAGACACCAAAAAAACAGTTATTTACGTAAAATCGAAGGTAGACCAGCTAGCGACCGGAGACGAGTTGAACGGTCAGGTCACTACTTCGGTAATGCGGGAGGACGGGCTAGACGGGCTTACCACGGCTCTACAGGCAGCACTTCAAGATTTAATACCCGATCAGAGCAGCATTGTGGTTACTTCGGCCCGCCAGGCTGAGGGATTGCGAAAAGCGGTGGCGCAACTTGAGGGAGTGCGGCAGCTGGTAAAATCGGGACAGGGTATGGACATTATCAGCGCTGAAGTACGCTATGCCGCTGAAGAGCTGGCCGCAATTATCGGGGAGACCAGCAATGAGGATGTTTTTGAGGCCATATTCAGGGATTTCTGCGTGGGCAAATGAAGCCGGCCGACCAACGAATTGACGATAGAAAATGGGATGTGGTGGTGGCTGGCGGCGGTCACGCCGGTATTGAAGCCGCCCTGGCCTGCGCCCGGATGGGGTGTGTCACCTTACTGGTAACCATGGACCCGGCGGCCATCGGACGCACTTCCTGCAATCCCGCTATCGGGGGGCTGGCAAAGGGGCACTTGACCAGGGAGATCGACGCATTGGGGGGCGAAATGGGCCTCTGCACCGACCAGACCGGGATCCAATTCAAGACCTTGAACACCAGCAAAGGACGGGCTGTCTGGAGTCCGCGGGCCCAGATAGATAAGCGGCGATACGCCCGGCAGATGCGACGAACAGTTGCGAAACAGGAAAATCTCACGATAATCGCCGGGGAGTTGACCGGAATCAAAGTACGCCGGGGAAAGCTGCAGTGGGTGATAATAGACCGTACCCTGCATGTTTCAACCCAAACGGCAATCCTCACCTGCGGCACTTTCCTGAATGGTAAAATTCATCTAGGCCTGACAAATTTCCGGGCGGGGCGCCTTGGTGAAAAGCCGGCTGGTGGCATCACCGAGTCACTGAAGGACTTGGGCTTTCGAACCGGCCGGCTCAAGACCGGGACCCCACCACGGCTACAGCGTGATTCCATCGATTGGGGGGCTTTAACCGAGATTCACGGCGATCCACAACCTCAACCGTTTTCATTCCGCACCCCATTGCCGTTCAACCCGCCGGATATAGCCTGTCACCTGGCCTACACGAATGATGCTGTGCATGCCATCATTTCAGAAAATCTGGATCAATCTCCGCTATATTCAGGAATAATAAAGGCCATTGGGCCCCGGTACTGTCCCAGCATTGAGGATAAGGTGGTACGATTCGCGCAGCGCAACCGGCACCAGCTATTTTTAGAACCGGAATGGCGGGATGCCAGCCAGATCTACGTTAACGGTTTTTCCACCAGTTTACCCCGAGAAGTTCAGCTGAGCGCAATACGCCTGGTGCCCGGTTTGGGCCGGGTTAAATTTATGCGGCCCGGTTATGCCATAGAATATGATTTCTTCCCACCCAGCCAGCTGCATGCCACCCTGGAAACCAAGGAGATCGCCGGGCTGTACCTGGCGGGACAGATCAACGGCACCTCCGGATACGAGGAAGCCGGGGCCCAAGGGCTGCTGGCCGGCATAAACGCGGCGGCCGCGGTGCTGGGGCGGGAGCCGTTGATCCTGCGACGGGACGAGGCCTATATGGGGGTGTTGATCGACGACCTGATCACGAAGGACAGCGATGAACCTTATCGCATGTTCACTTCCCGGGCGGAATACCGATTACTATTGCGCCCGGACAACGCCGACTTGCGGCTAGCGGAAAAGGGCGTAGATTACGGTTTACTAGATCAGGGTTTTGCCGCACGGTTGCATCAAAGGCGAGAAAACATAGCTACTTTCCGCAAAGTCTGCGGCGAGACTTCCATCGAGTGGCACAATGCCGAGGAGGCCCCGGCGGCAGATAATAGCAACGGGCGAAACGGCCACCGGCGACGGCTTTCCCAGCTGCTAAAGCAGCCGGAAATGAGTCTAGCCACCGTTTGGGAACAATTACCCGACCTGTTACGGGCATTGCCGGCCGCCGATCTATTCACCGCCGAGACCGATATTAAATATGCCGGGTATATTGAACGCCAGCAGGCGTTAGCGGTCTCCATGCGCCGCCTGGATAACACCATTATCGACGCCCGGTTCAACTTTTCGGGGATCACCGCCCTGCGCCAGGAAGCCCGAGAGAAACTTAGCCGGGTGCGCCCCGAGACCCTGGGGCAGGCCGCCCGGATTTCGGGAGTGAACCCCCCCGACGTCGCCCTGTTGGCGCTACACCTAAGGCGTTGGCATGTTTCACGTGAAACATCCTAGTGATCCCAGCGGCTCTGGCTGAACGTCTGGCGATCGCTTTCACCCGCCTGGGGGTTGCTCCCGGTCAACGCTTGGCCGGCATTCCCCCGGCCTTTTTGCCTCTCCTGGTGCATCATTTCCTCCCTTCTTCCCCTGCTACTCAGATTGTGGCCTGCCGCACTAACGAACTGGGGCTGTCCCTTCGTGATACTTTTTTATCCTTTGGGCTTGAGGGAGTACTATTCTGCTCTACCGATGAGGGGCTATCAGATATCCCCGCCGGTTTCTCTTCCCCGCTGGAGTTCTTCCGGCTGAACTCGTGGGCGCATTTGGCCCGGGGCGCTCCAGTTTCTGTCTTCATTTGTACTCTCGCGCTGCTTGAGGAGGGGCTGCCCGCGCCCGACGACCTTCAGCGAGGCCTGCTTAATATGGACCCCGGCCAAACAAAATGGTCCCAACTTCGGGCCTGGCTCGATGAGCACGGATATCAATCTGCGTCGCTGGTAACTGAGCCGGGAACTTATGCCCTGCGTGGCAGTGTGATCGATCTGTTTCCGGTGAATGTTTCGGCCCCCATCAGGCTGGATTTCATGGGAGACGAACTGGAGAATATACGGTCCTTTGACATCCACAGCCAGATTAGCTCCGGACAGCTCCCTTCGGCGGTGGCTGTTGCTCTTAATCACGATAAATCCGCCACCAGCGATCTATTTTCCTTTTTCCCCGGAGGCTGGAACCTTTTTAGGCAGACCGGTGACGAAGACTGGGATTTTTCGTCCACCGCCTGTCCCGATATATCAGAATCCCTGGAACTGGCCATCGAGCCTTTCGAGAGCCGTAATTCGTCCCCAACTATTTTTACCGAACGCTGGCGGGAGCTGCTACGCCAAGCTCCATCCGCTAAGGCCTTTTTTGTCAGCGATCAATCCACTCACCGCGCCAGGGCCACGGAGTTACTTTCATCGGTGCCCTGCTCCATGGAGTCCGGTTTCTATCCCGCCGGCTATTCCTCCATCCCTCTTGAAATGTTGCTGTTAACTCCCGCCGAACTGTTTCGGCGCGCGGCTCATACCTGGAGGGCGCCCCAAAAAGCGATCTCTTCGTTGGCAAAGATACGTCAGCACGTGGAAGCGCTGGAGCCCGGTGATCTCATAGTCCATGTCAATCATGGGATCGGCCGCTACCTGGGCCTGACCCGTCTCAAGGTGGGCGAGGCCAACCAGGAATGCCTGCTGATAGAATATCAAGGCGGTGACCGCGTCTATGTATCAACCGATAAGATCTCCCTGGTTTTCCCCTTTTCGGTGGCCGAGGGGATCACCCCGGAGCTCGATTCACTCCAATCCGGCCGCTGGGAGCGGGTTAAACGCCGCACACGCCGTTCCGCTGAGGAGGTCGTTGAGCAGCTGGCCCAACTATACGCCCAACGCTCCCTTGCTGCCGGTAAAGCGCATCCCGCTGATGACGATCTGCAGTTGGAGTTCGAGGAGACTTTCCCTTACGAGGAGACACCTGACCAATTGCAGGCGGCGGCGGAGATTAAAGCGGATCTAGAACAACCGCGCCCCATGGATCGCCTGCTGTGCGGTGACGTGGGCTTTGGCAAGACCGAGGTAGCCCTGCGGGCAGCTTTTCAGGTTATTCGTGGCGGAGGACAGGTGGCGTTTCTGGTGCCCACGACAATCCTGGCGGATCAGCACCTGATCTCTTTCCGCTCGCGCCTGGAACCTTTCGCCGTTACGGTTGGTCTGCTATCGCGCTTCGTATCGCCTAAACAGCAGCGTCAAACCCTGGCGGCATTATCCGCCGGTAAAATCGATCTGCTGGTCGGTACCCACCGCCTGCTTTCCAAGGATGTTGTTTTCAAGAATCTGGCCCTCCTAATAATTGATGAAGAGCACCGCTTTGGCGTCCATCAGAAGGAGAAAATCACAACAATAAAATCAAGCCTGGATGTTCTTAGTTTGACCGCCACGCCCATCCCCCGGACCCTACATTTTTCCCTGGCCGGTATTCGTGATATTTCTCGCCTGGAGACGCCCCCCAGGGAGCGGATTCCTATCATCACCTCGGTGACATATTTCCACAACGATCTAATTCGCCGGGCTATTAAACATGAGCTGCAAAGGGGCGGGCAGGTCTACTTCGTTCATAATGAGGTGAAGACCATTAACGCTCTCTACCGGGAATTACAGGATTTACTGCCGGAGGTCACCTTTGGCCTGGCACACGGCCAGATGCCGGGTAAAGAGCTGGAAAAAACAATGTTTACTTTCGCCCGGGGCGATTACCAGGTACTGGTTTGCTCCAGTATAATCGAATCCGGCATCGACCTGCCTAATGTCAATACGGTTTTAATCAACGACTCCCATCGAATGGGGCTGGCGCAATTGTATCAGATCCGGGGGCGCGTAGGCCGCTCCAATCGTCAAGCATACGCCTATCTACTTATCCGCCGGCGCCCCCAGCTTTCGGCCCCGGCGTCAAAGCGCCTGAAAACCATCGAACGCCACAGCGCATTGGGCTCTGGTTATGCCATTGCGCTCCGTGATTTGGAGATACGCGGCAGCGGCAATATTTTCGGCTTGGAACAAAGTGGGCATGTAGCTGCGTTGGGCCTGGAACTCTATACCCGCATAATTCAGGATGTTATCAAAGAGCGAGACCTAAACCCGCTTGATTCATCATTTGGGCGTTTAAATAGGGATGACATCACAATTCGTATCTTTCCCGGGGCCCGCATACCTGACTCGTTTATACCCGATCCCCATTTACGCCTTAATCTCTATCGCCGCATCGTCGCGTTGGGTGATGAATTGGAGATTAGCTCTTTCTCGGCGGAGCTGCAGGATCGCTTTGGTCCCCCACCAGAAGAAGTGCAAAACCTGCTGCTGGCAAGGGAGCTGCGCCTGTTGGCCGCAAACCTTGGTGTCCGGTCAATTAATCTATCCTCCGATAGGCATTTGTTACTGGAATTTGCCCGGCCCGCCGATTCCGGCGCCTTACTGCAACGAATAGAACGGTCTATGCAGGCCTCGGGGGTTCACTACCGTTTCTCTAATACCCGTCAAGGCAGTTTAACAGTTTCCATTGCCGGCGATTCCCGGTCGGCGTATCGCTTAGCCAAGGACACATTTTTAGCTCTTGCGAGCGGATAAGTGGCTAATTTTCCCTCCACCTTTTTCGATTAATGTTTTCTGGAAATATCACGTCGGCCTTGTTGCATCAAAAATTGCTTAACTACCTGAGATTACCCCGATCACGCTTCCTGGTTTTAGTAGTTTTGGGGCTTTGGCTGGGGTGTACACAGCATCAAAAGGACCTCGAGGAACCGTTGGCGCGCGTCGACAATCATTACCTTTTTCCCTCCGAATTGCAAATCGATGGTCGATTACACCTTTCTTCTTTGGGGGAAGCAGCTGAGAAATGGGTTGACCGACAAGTATTGCTCGCCCATTCTAGCGGCTCCATTGTCGATCTTGAACTATTATCCTTGAGGCTGAGCCGCGCAGAGGCCCAGATTGCTTCCCAGCTGCTGCTCGATTCGTTGGTATACCGTGACTTTCACCCATCATTCGAAGATGTGCGCAAATACTATAACAATCGCCTCGCTGAGTTTATATTCGGCACCGACGCCGCTATCGTTACTCATTTGGCGTTCCTACACCTCACCGAGGCCCGGGAAGTCTTGCAGAGATTACGCCGGTCGACTACTGTTTTGGATTCACTTCTGAACAGCTACAATTTTGACCGCCAGTTAATCTATCGTGATCGTGTTATTCCCGCTCTCGATAGCGCTATTTTTTCTAATTCCCTTTCTGACTTTCAAGGGCCCATTACTTCTGATTTCGGTTTTCACCTGCTGCGCGTCGAAAAATACTTCTCCGCCGGTGATACCATCCCCATTGATTTAGTCTCCAATAAGATTTCTATTCGGCTATTTCAGCAACGGCTTTCGATCGCCCGTGCCGTTGTACTGGACAGCCTACGCGAGGAACTGGACATTGAAATATACCTGGATTAAGCTTCTATTCTTAGTGATCACGGCCCCCTGGATATTATTAAGGGCCCAGGAACAGATTGACGGGATTGCTGCCATTGTGGGCGACGAAATCATCTTGAAGAGTGACGTTCTCCAACTAGCTCAAATGACCGCCCTCCAGAATAATACTGCTCTGCAGCGAAATCCCGATTTGCTCCAATTGTTTCAATCCGAAGCCTTAAATGCCTTGATCACCCAAAAAATTCTATTGGACCGGGCCAGGGTTGATAGCCTTGACGAAATATCAACAGAGGAAGTGGATCAAGCTTTGGAGGCGCAGATAAGCAATCTTCTTGGCCAGATCGGCTCCGAATCTGAATTCGAGGAGTTGATGGGTCAGCGACTCCGAGATTTCCGCCAAGATCATTGGTTTGTTGTGCGAGACCAGCTAATCGCTGAACGGTATCAAAATGAGAAAATCAGCCGGGTGGCAGTTAACCGCGAGGAAGTGGAAGCCTTTTATCAAGCCTATAAGGACAGTTTACCGCCGGTGGACCCCACGTATGAATTAACCCAGATCCTGGTACCTGTCAAAGCTGGTTCCGTAGCCTATGGCCTGGCACAATCTAAAATACAATTGCTACAGCAACGACTGTCTCAAGGCCAGGCCTTTTCAAAATTAGCGGCTGAATATTCAGATGATCAAGCTTCAAGGGAGAGCGGCGGGGAGCTTGGATTTATTCGCCGCGGTGAATTAGTGCCTGAATTTGAGGAAATCGCCTTTAACCTCCAGCCAGGTGAGGTCAGCGATATTGTAGAAACGAAGTTTGGGCTCCATATTATCACACTCGTCGATAAACAAGGTGAACGGATCAATGTCAGCCATATTTTAGTTAAAGTCGATCCCACCCCTGAAGACCGGCAGCTGGCCCTATCCAAGGTCCGTGAATTTTTCTTTATTTTGGACCCCGGGCCAACGCTTTTTGATTCTCTTTTAACCATCGTTTCCTCTGAATTTGGTAATTCTCCCGACTTAGGCTATATTGGTTGGATAGAGTTGTCTTTACTTCCCAGCCAAGCCTATCGGTCAGCGCTATTCGGCCTCCAGACGGGACAGGTGTCTCCACCTTTTGAGACCAAGGACGGTTTTCATATTCTCAAGGTCCTTAACTTTAAAGAGGGCGGTTCTCCAAACCTCAAGGACTATTACCCTCAGATTGAAGCCCTGGCGCTGCGCGAAAAACAATCCGAATATTTAAGTACCTGGCTTAGTAATGTCCGTAACGATGTATTTATAAGCGTCTTAGACTAAGCACTAACAGTAGCTCTTAGCAACTCCTTCATAACTATGATAATATCCACATTTATCACTTTACCCCAATCTCCCCACGGTCCAAAGCCTAACAACCCCACGTAATCATCATTTTATTAACATTCTATTCAATGGTTATAACTCCTTTCTTCACGAGGGGATTTTTTTATAATCTAATAGTTATCAACATTATAAACACGCTTATTAATATAAATAATACTTATTTAAGTTTAATATAGATTAATATTTTTTTATTATGTGAATACTTCCATACTAAAACCATCTTTGAGCAAGGACAATTTCCTTGAGGATATGCTCGATAAATGGTAATATTCATCACCCCACAATCTACATGTTACGACAAGATCAATAGCACTGGACCAAACTACGCTAGAAGGCCTATGAAATTCACTTCCGATCGATCAACGTTACATACTTCCCTGCAGCAGCTTGGACGGGTTGTCCCTTCCCGCTCCACACTTCCAATTTTAAGTTCTGTTCTTATGTCCACTGAGGGCGGCAAGCTTAGTGTCCGGGCAACCGACCTGGAGATTTCACAGGTGATAAATCTGGAGGCAGTCGTCGATGGAGAAGGCAGTGTTGCTGTTCCTCATCGAACGCTGCTGGATATCACCAATGAGATGCCGGAGGGAGAATTACAGATCGAGGTGTTGGAAGATCGCCGTCTCAAGATTTCTACCACTTTTGGCAACTATTCGATCATGGGTAAGCCTACGGAAGAATTCCCGGCCCTGCCGGTGATTGATGGGCATCATTCTGTACCTATCTCCGCTGCCCTGCTATCATCTGTGATTTCTAAAACCGCCTTTGCCGTCAGCAGGGATGAATTGAAGCCCTCATTGATGGGCGTATTATTCCGCTTCACTGAATCGGGGCTGAGGGCTGTCGCGACCGATGGTCACCGTTTAGTTCGATTTAATAAATCAGATTTTGATTCCGGAGATTATCATGGCGAGAACATCATTCCAGTCAAGTTTCTAAATATACTAGGGACGTATCTCACCGGGGAAGAAGAAGTAACGTTGAATATTGGTGAAAACCATATTATGGTTCAGAGCCAGGATACTGCTCTGTATACTAGAATCATAGAGGAGCGTTTTCCAGATTACGAGAGTGTTTTCCCTCAGGACAACGATAAGAAAGTGATATTAAGCCGAGAGGAATTGCTGGCCACCGTTCGGCGGGTCAGTATTTTTTCAAATAAAACTACTCATCAGATCGCTTTTCGCTTAGATCAGGATGGTCTAGAGGTAAGTACTGAGGATATAGAAACGGTTTCAAATGCCCGAGAGAAACTCGCGTGTGAATATGATGGCGACCCTCTGCTGATCGGATATAATTCCAATTACCTGCGTGATATACTCATGCACCTGGATGGCGATAGACTAATTGGCGAGTTTAAATCCTCCGTTTCGGCGGCCATTTTCTATCATGAGCAGACGCAGGAAAATGAGGATTTGACCATGCTACTGATGCCTATCCGCCTAAATGATTGATCAGATTGTCTCCATAATAGTTTTGGGTTTAAAAAACCCCCGGCCCCTCTAGAGTATTCGGTGCAACTCGAAAACCTATACCTATCCAATTTTCGTTGTTATCACGATAGCCGGTTCCCTTTTGCGGAGGGCGTGAATATAATTATTGGTCCCAATGGAGCAGGAAAGACCACCATTCTGGAAGCGATTCATTTGCTCTCGCTTACGCGTAGTTTTCGCACTCACGATGACCGCCATTTGATTGAGCGCGGTACTACAAGTTATATAATTCGGGGGCAGCTCAGTGACCAGGATAATAAAATTTTGGTTCAAAATACATTTATGATCGGTGGCCGAAAGCAGATCTCAGTTGACGGAATCGCCTTAAGTTCCAAGAAAGAGATGCTTGGCCGTTTCCCGGTGGTGATTATGGTTCCGGAGGATTTGGAGTTGGCCCGCGGTCCGGATTCTTTGCGCCGAGCTTTTATCGACCGGGTTCTGGCTGTTACCGACAAGAAATATCTGAATGAATTATTGAAATATAGGCGACTTTTAAAACAGCGCAACGCTGCCCTGCGGCAGGTTACCGCCCGCGATTATTCGGCGGTTAACATCTGGGATGCAGCCTTTGCTGATAGCGCCCATGCAATCTGGCGAATAAGGGCCGCTTTTTTTGGTGAGTATTGTTCAATTTTCAGTTCAGCCTGGTCTCAGCAGCGCCCGGAAATATCGGCCTCAATTGATTATATACCGGTGGAATATGAAAACGCATCCGCCGTCCGCGAGGCTATGGAGCGTAGTGTGGAAACCGATCTCCAAACACGCCGCACGAACATCGGACCCCATCGCGACAAAATAGGATTCATCCTGGGCGGTAATAACCTACGCTTCTATGGCAGCTTGGGGGAACAAAAGCTATTCATCATTGCTCTAAAAATAGCCGAGGCTCGTTACTTGGAGACCATTTTGGGCACCGCGCCGGTTATGCTGCTGGATGATCTCCCGGCGACCCTGGACGCAGAGCGATCACGCCGGGTTATAGAGGAGCTTTCTGATGCTTATCAGACCATCATCTCCGCCACCACCACTGACAGCTTTGGTCAAGGCTGGGAGACGGCATTTAAACCCAACCGGATTTCACTGCCGGTAGAGGGCGAAGCATGCCCAGCCTAGCTGTCGCCATAGCTCAAGCGTTGAAAGAAAGGGGCTGGACGGGGCTCATCGAACAGCAGAAGTCCTTTCAGCTCTGGGAAGAAATCGTTGGGCCGGCCATTGCAGCTAACAGCCGTCCCATAGATATAAGGGACAATGTTCTGATTGTACAGGCCAAGAGTGCCGTCTGGCGCAGTGAGATCGCCTTCCAGAAAGATGAAATTCTAGCGGCCTTGAATCACAGACTTAAAGGCAATCATTTGAAGGATCTTAAACTTAAATGACAACCTCTAATCTTTTTTCCAAAAAAACCCCGAGCCCCGGTGAAGGGAATGGCCCGGAAGAGCCGCTTGGCGTGACGGACGACGAGAATAGGCCCGAAACTGAGGAAGCACCGCCGATAGAGAGGCCCTCCGAGGAATCAACAGCCGGTGAATCCACCAGCGGGGAATCCGCCGCCGAGGATTATGGCGCCGATGATATCACGGTCCTAAAAGGCCTTGAAGCGGTCCGCAAGCGCCCGGCCATGTACATCGGCGACACCGATGACGGCTCGGGGCTGCACCAAATGATCTACGAGGATTTTTACGACAGAGACTTCGTTGGGGTGAAGGAAACATGCAGGTGTGTCGTGAAGAAGGATTGCCTTTTACCAGAAAAATCACAATTCAATATCTTGGGTTTACTCGAATTGGCATTATGAATCCCTCTGCTAATATTATCATTAAATTGACAATCCTGAATAACCGGACTGCTGGACACATTATACATTCCAGCCCCAGTATTGTTTTTAAACGTACAATTTGAAACGAAGGGACTACTGCTTATAGGAAAATTACCCGCATTATACATTCCATCACTTGTGTTATTGCTAAAATCACAATCTCTTATAACTGGATGACTGTTCTGATTACTAATACCGCCGCCAAAATCTGCTGCAAAATTCCCTCTAAAAATGCAATGAGTTATTGTGGGGCCGCTATCTCGATTAAACATCCCACCACCATTACTGGTGTAATCTGTATGATCAGTTGAATTTGCATTTCCGCCAGTGATAGTAAAGCCAGAGAGAACCGTATTAGAATCTTCTCCGTTGACACATTGGACAACATGAAAGACACTGCCTTGGCCGTCGAGAATGGTGTCGTTGGGGTCGCCGCTGACGCTGCGCAGGGTGATTGCCTTGCCCAGAAAGTCAATGGTAGCTGTTATCAGATAGGTTCCCGGAGCTACGACCACCTCATCACCGTCGATGGCGGAATCGATCCCCGCTTGAATGGTAGGCTGATCGGCCGGGATATTGATAACAACCCCCCGGACAGAACCACAAAACAATAGTCCTGTTAAAAAGACCCAAACCCAATAGTAATGATCCCTAAACCACATATCACACTACAAAAATTCGATTCCAAAACAACGAAGCTCGTTAATAGTATAGACTATATTACAAGCTTGTGGTTAGAAAAAATTATGCCCCCTGCAGTGACGTAGCCCGGGCATTCCCTGCCCAATAATCAGATCCGTAGGGCGGATGGTAACATCCGCCGCGTGCCGGGTGCCACCCCCAAACTTGTTTGGGGGTGCTTTGCTCTGGGTCCCCCTAAACCTACAGTCATGTAGGCAGCGGCTCCCGCACCAAACCTTCTAACCCCGTGATTCATCGCGGGGGTCAACCCACCCTACGAAATTTTGTACGATGTCAAACCCCAACTCTTTGGCGTATCAATCCTTAACCCAGATGGCGAACCACACCATATTTGCGTAAAACGACCAAATCAGCTTTACGCGGACTTGGCTGTTCAGCCGTGCTGTAATCCACGTCCATAATCTCGATAAATTCAGCCGTGTATTCCTTGAGAATACCGGACAAATCCTCACGGCTGTCGCCTTTCAAAAGTTCCAGAACCACATGTTGGCCGATATACCGCTCCAGTAACGGCTCATAACTGGTGCCCGCCGAACCGATGAGTTCCTGCTTCATCTGATTCACATGTTTGTCCTGTCCACTGAGGACCGCCCCTGCCGGAGTGGCTTTTTTGGCTTGGGACATGAGCAGGTTGATCACCTCGGTCAGCGAATCACGAATCGTCTTGAACAGATTAACAAAACGTCTCTTTCCTCGAGAGTATAGGCCGGGTTGATAGGTTTTTTGCAGAACTTTTTCTCGGGCGAGCTGGTCCGCTTCGCTCAAATCGTCATGAAACCGAACCAGGGCCTGCATAGAAGGAAATTCATTCTTGTAAAGGATGAAACTACTTTCGGTGTGCCCTTTACCGTCGGTTTTGGCGCTGGCGTAAAGCAGTTCCAAACCGGTATGTTCAATCCGTAATTGCCCCCAGATGGTCTTACCGCCGGTCTGTTCAAGCGTCACCTGATTCCCCGAAAAATCCTTGAGACACTTATCCCTGCTCCGCCGTCGGATAAAAGCACCGACCATCGTAGCCAGAACGATAAACACCAACGAAATCAAAAAAGCATATTCTTTAATCAATGAGGCAACCTCTAAAAATTGATTTTAACGAACCCCGACCGTAAGGGAGGGGCTAACTTATCGATGTTTCACTGTGCAATGGTTGTATTATTAGAGGTTCCCTTAATCCTGTCAATCCTGTAAAAAAAGATTACAAATCCTACCCACTTCCCCGATACTCCGGATTCGCCTTCGGCATCTTCGCCGACTGCGATCGCAACCACGCAACCAGTTTTTCATTCAGCTGTTTAACTTTACCCGGCATTTTTTCCGACAGCTCCTCTTTTTCCGAAATATCTTTCCGAAGATTGAATAGCTCAAACTCCTTACCATCGTATCGTTTGATCAGCTTCCAGTCGCCGCTGCGGATAATACTGTAGGGCACAATCTTCCCGCGGTAATGAGGAAAGTGCCAATAGATCGCGTCCCGTCGCAAGC
>JADFMC010000146.1 GCA_022564085.1 Fidelibacterota bacterium
TAGCGTTCGAAGTGGGCGAAGGCCTCCGGCTCGGCCAGGGTGCGCTTGAGCCGGTAATGCTCCATGGCCTGCCCTTTAACCAGTTCCTGTATTTCCTCCGGTTCCTGGCCGATCAGGGTATCCGCCGGGAAATCAATCAGGAAAATGCTGCCCAGTTCGTGGCGCAGGGCGTCGTGGTTGATCATCCCATCTTCCACAATGGCCTTGTCCCGCAACAGATTGCCGACCACATCCTCCACCATCTTTTCGACCTCCGGCAGCACATCATCGCCCAGGAGGGCGTAGTTGCGCCGGTCGTATATGATCTCCCGCTGGTTGTTCATCACGTCGTCGTATTCCAGCAGGTGCTTGCGGATGCCGAAGTTGCGGGCCTCCACCCGTTTCTGGGCCCGCTCGATCGATTTGGTGATCATCTTATGGGTCAGTACCTCCCCTTCCTCCACCCCCATGCGGTCCATGAGTTTGATGATCCGCTCGCTGCTGAACAGGCGCATCAGATCATCTTCCAGGCTGAGGAAGAACACGGAGCTGCCCTCGTCACCTTGCCGGCCGGAGCGACCCCGCAATTGCAGGTCGATGCGGCGGCTCTCGTGGCGTTCGGTGCCCAGGATGTGCAGGCCACCCAGCTCCTTGACCCCCTCGCCCAGTTTAATGTCGGTGCCCCGGCCGGCCATATTGGTGGCGATGGTCACCGCCCCGCGCTGGCCCGCCCGCAGGATGATCTCAGCCTCGCGCTGGTGCTGCTTGGCGTTCAGTACATTGTGGGGGATGCCCCGGCGCTTGAGCATGCGTGAGAGGGTCTCGGATACCTCCACGGTAGTGGTCCCCACCAGGGTGGGCTGCCCATCCCGGAAGCGGTCCTCTATGGCGTCCAGGATGGCGTTGTACTTCTCCCGCTTGGACTTGTAAACCAGGTCTTGGCTATCAACCCGGATGACCACTTCGTGAGTGGGTATGGCCGTCACCTCCAGCTTGTAGATCTGGGAGAACTCCTGGGCCTCGGTTGCGGCGGTGCCGGTCATGCCGGACAGCTTCTCGTACATCCGGAAGTAGTTCTGGATGGTAATGGTGGCCACCGTCTGGGTCTCTTTCTCGATCACCACCTTTTCCTTGGCCTCCAACGCCTGGTGCAGGCCGTCACTGTAGCGCCGCCCCGCCAGGACCCGGCCGGTAAAATCGTCCACTATCAGCACCTTGCCGTCCTGGACCACGTACCCCACGTCCTTTTCGTGCAGGGTGTAGGCCCGCAGCAGCTGGCTGATATGATGGATGGTATTGCTGCGGTCGCCGTTGAGGCTTTGCACCTCTTCCTTGCGGCGCAGCACCTCCTCAGCGCTCAAACCATCGGTCGTGTCGATAGCGTGGAAGGCTTCCCCCAGGTCGGGGATTATGAACGCGTCAGGATCGTCGGGGGCAATCTTGTTGCGGCCCATATCGGTGAGATCGATGATGTGGCTTTTCTCATCGACGAAAAAATATAGCTCCTCATCCAGCTCGGTGAGCTTCTTATCCCGCATGTAATCGTTTTCCACCGAGCGCACAGCCGCTTTCACTCCGGTACGCTGGAACAGTTTGCCAAGCCGGTTGTTTTTGGGCATCCCCCGGCTGGCGATGAGCAGCTTGGTGGCGGCCTCGTATTCCTCGCTGTCCCACATCTTTTCCGCGTCGGCCACCAGCGAGTTGACCAGGTTTGTCTGGCTGCGCACCAGGCTTTCCACCGTGGGCCGCAGCTCGGTATATAGGGTATCGGTGGGCGTATCCACCTGGCCGGAGATGATCAGCGGCGTGCGGGCTTCGTCGATCAGTACCGAGTCCACCTCATCGACGATAGCATAGGCATGAGCCCGCTGCACCTGGTCTTCGGGGGAGACCGACATGTTGTCCCGCAGGTAATCGAAGCCGAATTCGTTATTGGTGCCGTAAGTGATATCACAGCCATAGACCTCGCGCCGGGCCTGGGGGTCCATCTGGTTGAGAATACACCCCACCGACACCCCCAGGTAGCTGTAGAGCTGACCCATCCATTGGCTGTCCCGCTGGGCCAGGTAATCGTTAACGGTGATCAGGTGCGCCCCACGGCCGGCCAGGGTGTTGAGTATCAACGGCATGGTGGCCACCAACGTCTTGCCTTCGCCGGTTTTCATCTCGGCGATACGGCCGTTGTGCAGGACGATCGCCCCCATCAACTGCACATCAAAGGGCACCATGTCCCAGGTCATGGGATAGCCCAAAACCTTGAACTCCTGCCCCATCATTTGACGGCAACCGGCCTTGACAATGGCGAAAACTTCCGCCATGCGATCATCGAGTACCCGCTGCTCGGCCAGGTACATTTCGTCTTCCACCTGTGAGTCGGGGGGAGCCGCCGCTTTCACCGCCTCGCGAGTATCGGCCACTTCCCGGCCAATTTCCTTCAGGCGCCCGGTGAGCTGTTCGCGGGGCTGGTCTACCAGGGTGGCATAGATCGAGTTAATCTCGTCGACGATGACCTGGAACGACCGGATATCCCGCTCCGACTTGGTGCCGCCAAACAGCTTGTTCACCCACTTCAGCATTTAATCATTCCAACTAGCCTATGCACTGATCACTTTCTTATCCAACAGCTCATGATAGACCGCATCCAGGATCCCGTTGATAAAGCCGGGGCTTTCGTCGGTGCTGTAAATTTTGGCGATCTCGATCGCCTCACTGATGCTCACCTTGGAAGGGATATCTTTAAAGTTAACCATTTCCACCAGGGCCAGTTCCAGGATCAGGAGGTCGATGAAAGTGACTCGTCCCAGCTCCCAGTTTTCCAGCTTGTTTGAGATAGTCTCATCGGCCCACTCCTGTTCTTCGATCGTCTTCTTAGCCAACCGGCGGCAGTATGCCATAGCTCCGGCCAGCGGCGGCGTATTGGTCTCGGCAGCGACAAACTTCAACGCTTCCCTCAGGCTGCATTTACCTTGGCGTACGGCGTACAGGGCCTGCAAAGCCATCTCCCGGGCTCGCCGGCGCACTTTCCTGGTAATGATTATCTCCTCTTGAACACCCGGTTGGGGCTGTCGTTATAAAAGCGCTTAATCCGGGCCACCTTCTGGATGCGTTCCTCCGCCAGATGGTCGGAAGCGGCATTGGTTGGGATCCCTTGTTCCTCCGATACACGAAAAATTTCCAGCAGTGTATGGTAGATACCTTCGGCCTGCTTGAAGGCCCGCTCCTGGTTATAACCCTCCAACTCGTTGGCCACGTTGATCAGGCCGCCGGCATTTATGGCGTAATCGGGGGCGTACAGAATGCCGCGTTTCCGCAACGCCTCCCCGTGGGTCTTGGACACGGCCAGCTGGTTATTGGCTGCCCCACCGATCACCTGGGCCTTGATTTTGGGGATGGTGTCATCGTTCAAAATGGCTCCCATGGCGCAGGGTGAAAAAATATCAACGTCCAACTCATAGATCTCATCCCCCCCGATCTGGGTGGCCTTGAAATCCCGCACCGCGCGATCCACGGCCTGCTGGTTAACGTCGCTGATGAATAGTTGCGCACCGGCATCGTGCAGGTATTGGCACAGGTGATACCCCACGTGGCCCACGCCCTGTACGGCCACTTTGATACCACTCATATCCTCCCGGCCCGTCTTGGTCTGCCAGGCGGCCTTGAGCCCCACAAAAACTCCCAGGGCTGTTACCGGCGAGGGATCACCGCTGCCCCCCAGCGCCTTGGAGATGCCGGTGACGTAACTGGTTTCGTTCCGCACCCACTCCATGTCCCGGACGGTGGTGTTCATATCCTCAGCTGTGATATAGCGTCCCCCCAGCCCATTAACAAAGCGTCCGAAGGCCCGAAAGAGGTATTCGTTGCGCTCTTTTTCCGGGTCGCCGATGATCACCGACTTACCGCCCCCCAGGTTCAGGCCGGCTATGGAAGCCTTGTAAGTCATCGCCCGGGACAGACGCAGGACGTCGTACAGGGCATCATCATCGGAGCTGTAGTTATAGAAGCGGCAGCCTCCCAGGCTGGGACCCAGGGTGGTGTCGTGCACGGCGATGATCGCCCGGAGGCCGATTTCCCGTTCGCTGCAGAATACCACCTGCTCGTGGTTATGCCGACCCATCATTTTAAATACATCCATAGACTTTATCCTTTTCGCTGCAGTTCCCGAGCAATAACCAAGCGCTGAATTTCGGAAGTCCCCTCGTAAATCTGGGTGATTTTGGCGTCCCGCATCAAGCGCTCCACACCGGTTTCCCGCATATAACCGGAGCCGCCGTGGATCTGGACACATTGGGTGGCGGTGCGCAGAGCCACATCGGAGGCGAAGCCCTTAGCCATGGCGGCGGCGGCGGTGATGGACTTTCCGCGGTCCTTGAGAAAAGCCGCCCGGCGGGTGAGCAGCCGGGCCGCCTCCACCTCGGTAGCCATGTCGGCCAATTTGATCTGAATGGCCTGGAATTTGATGATCTTCTGGCCAAACTGCTCCCGCTCCTGGGCGTACTCCAGGGCCCGGTCCAGGGCGGCCTGGGCGATCCCCACCGCCTGGGCGGCGATGCCGATGCGCCCGCCATCCAGGGCGGTCATGGCGATCACAAATCCGTCGCCCTCATTGCCCAGCAGGTTTTCCGCAGGCACCCGCACTTCGTCAAAGTAAAGTTCCGTCGTGACCGCTGCCCGGATGCCCAGCTTGTCCTCCGGCTTCCCGGCCGATAAGCCCGGCAGCCCCTTTTCAACAATAAAACACGAAATGCCCTTGTGGCCTTTTTTCGGGTCGGTCATTGCCAGCAACATAATAACATCGGCCTTGGGCCCACCCGAGACCCAATTCTTGGTCCCGGAGATTAGGTAGACATCTTTTTCGCGCCGGGCCAGGCAACGCAGGTTGGAGGCATCCGAACCGGCCTGGGGTTCGGACAGGGAAAAGGCGCCCAGCTTTTCACCATTGGCTAGCGGGATCAGATATTTTTTCTTCTGGGCCTCCGAGCCAACCTGGTTAAGCATGCTGCACACCAGCGAATTATTCACGCTCATCATCACCGAGACGGACGCGTCCGCCCGGGCAATCTCTTCCATCGCCACGGTGTAGGCCACCGTGTCCATGCCGGCCCCACCCCACTGCTGGGGCACCATCACCCCCATCAGCCCCAGCTCACCCAGCCGGCGGATTATCTCACCCGGCCACCGCTCGGTCTCGTCGCGCTCTATGGCACCGGGCGCTACCTCCTCCCGGGCGAATCGCCGAACGTTCTCCTGCAATAGGAGCTGCTCTTCGGTCAGGTCGAAATTCACTGCCGCCTCCTACCTCTGCTGGTATTCATAAAACCCCTGCCCAGTTTTCTTTCCCAGGTGGCCGGCATTCACCATCCGCCGCAGCAACGGACAGGGGCGGTACTTGTCATCCCCCAGCTGCTCGTGCAACACCTCCATGATGCTCAGGCAGGTGTCCAGGCCGATGAGGTCCGCCAAGGCCAGGGGGCCCAGGGGGTGGTTCAGGCCCAGCTTCATAATCTGATCGATGGCCTCGGCCTTGGCCACCCCTTCCATCAAGCAGAAGATGGCCTCGTTGATCATGGGCATCAGCACCCGGTTGGCGACAAATCCGGGGTAGTCGTTGACGGATACGGGGGTCTTGCCCAGCTGCCGGGCCAGGTCCGCTACGGCCTGGTGGGTACCCTCGCTGGTGTCCTGCCCCCGGATTAT
>JADFMC010000147.1 GCA_022564085.1 Fidelibacterota bacterium
GTCGACGTGGTCGGCGTGGCTGCCGCGAAGGAGCTGGGCTTGAGCGCACTGCAGCCTTACCTCGGTGCCGGCCAGACCGTGTGCCTTTTGGGTTCCTCGGGTGTTGGCAAGTCCACGATGGTCAATGCGTTGGTGGGCAAGGCTCTTCAGCGGACGCAGGAAGTCCGCGTGGGTGATGGCAAGGGGCGCCACACCACAGTGCGTCGCGAACTCATCGCGATGGAAGCGGCCGCGTTGCTGATCGACACGCCCGGCATGCGGGAGCTGGCACTTTGGGACGCCGCGCGGGGAGTCGAGACGACGTTTGAGGATGTCGAGTCCTTTGCCGAAAACTGTCGCTACCGTGACTGCGCACATAAGTCCGAACCGGGCTGCCGCGTTCGCAGCGCGGTCAGCTCGGGGGAGCTCAGCGTCGAGCGGCTGGAGTCCTATCAGAAGCAGCTTCGAGAGCAAGCCTCCCAGGACAAGCGCGGCGAGTTTATCCGAGCCAAGCAAGCCAAACGGAAGGCCGTCAAGAAGGCGTACCGGGAGCGCGCCAAGGGCGATCAAAAACCGAAGAAGGGCGACTGACTTGCTTGCACCGGGCGCCGGCGGGAGCGTGTAGACTGTACGTGATCGGGTCCCCAGCTTCGGGCCAACCCCCGAATAGAGCCCCAGTCAGCCCCACGCCGAGCCCCAGCGCCTTCACCCTCGTCACGACTGCGAGCGATGTGTGGTGTACTTCTTACCCCAGTGGGACATCGACCTCGCAATAGACCACGCCCGAAACCCACCTAGCAGGCAGATTCTCGCGGTTTCGCCAACCCTGGCACGGCATGGGTCCTGCACATCGCGAGGTCAGGGGAATCCCCATACGGGAGACACGACAAGTAATTAGCCCTCGGAACCGACTTCTTGGCGCGACTCCGCAGGCGCAACGTCTTTATTCGTGTGCGGCCCCTTTTTTGGAAATGCTTTGGCTCCATTTGCCACTGGGGATGAAGCACGCACCGCGTGGCGAACTTGGAGGAATCTGAAATGACTCGTTTTAGTGTGAACGCCGCGCTCGCGGCTTTGTTGCTCCTGACTCCAACGCTGGGCTGTGGCAACAAGGGCGGCGGTGCTCCGCAGGGCCCGCAAGAACCCGCGCAGGACGTTGAGGAGGTCCTGGACCGCCTCGCCGTGGACCGAACCGAGACGCCGCGGGTGGACCCCTACGGCAACGACCTTCCGTTGGACCATTCTCCGCTGGGCTCGCGGACCGACCTGCAGCGCTTTGCTGAGATCGCGGTGCTCGGTGTTTCGTTGCCGGGCTTTGGGGGGACCGACCCCCTCACCATCCTCAAAGAGGTGCCCGGCGCCGGCAACACCCTGAACACCCAAATGCTCCACAGCGTCTCCGACGCCGACCTCCCCTGGGCGCGCATCAGCGGCAACATGCCCAGCTCGCACCGGGATGCGACTCGCGGGGACATCGATGGGGATGGGAACGATGAGCAGGTTGAGATCGATATGCAGGCCCCTACTACATTAACGGTAAGGAATGATAACAGCATTGCTCTGGATGGGTTCCCGGTGGAGGGAGACTTTAGAGGAGTGGTCCTCATAGCCAACCTTACCGGCGACATCCGACCAGAGCTGCTGGTGATCGAGAGCGGCGACATTGCCATCTACAGTCCCGAGGGCCGCGAGCAGTTGCGCCTGGGACTGCAGGCCGGGCCTGAGGAGTTATTCCTGATGCACACTGCCGACGGCCGGGTGGGGCTGGCCAACGGCGACCGTATCCATTGGTTTGAGCCGGAGGAACAGAACCCCCAGTGGGTCACGCCCCAGGGGCGGCACTCCCGCAACCGGGTGTCGTTGAACGACGGCCAGGTCAAGGTGCCCCAACCGGCGGTGCTGGACCGGGCCCGGGTCTACAACTACCCCAATCCCGTCACCGGCGGGCGGACCACTATTCGTTTCTACACCGGCAGCGCCACCCGGGCCAACATCCGCATATTTACCGTGGAGGGGCTCCCGGTGCAGGAAGTCACACTGACCGATCTGTCCACCAACGACTATAACGAGTGGGTCTGGCAGGTGGGGGATAATCCTTCGGGACTATATTATGCCGTTGTAGAGGTGGTGGGGGCCCAAACCGAATCCGTGCTGGTCAAGATAGCGGTAGTGAAGTGAGCCGGGTGCGCCGGCGAGGGCCATCACTGGTTGCCGCCCTGGCCGTATTGGTTGGGTCGGCCAGCGGCCAGCAGTGGTACAACCACCCCGAACTGGACTGGCAGACCTTCGAGACGGAGCATTTCCTGATCCATTTTCACCAGGGCACCGAGCGTTCCGCCCGGGAAGCGGCCACGGTGGCCGAGAAAGTCTACGGCCCCATCACCCGGATGTACAACTTTGAGCCGGCCGCCAAGACCCACCTGATCATCAAGGACGTGGACGACGACTCCAACGGGCTGGCCTACTTTTATGACAATAAGATCGAGATCTGGGCCCGGCCGCTGGACTACGACCTGCGCGGCAGCCACCGTTGGATGCAAGGGGTGATCACCCACGAATTCGTCCATATCATCCAGCTGGCCACCTCCATGAAATTTTCGCACCGGGTACCGGGACTATACCTGCAATGGATTGATTACGAGGACGAGAAACGGGAAGACGTGCTCTACGGCTACCCTAACGTCCTGGTGTCGTACGCCTATCCGGGGGTGAATATCCCCCCCTGGTTCGCCGAAGGGGTGGCCGAGTTCATGTATCCCGGCGCCAACTACGACTACTGGGACTCGCACCGTGACATGCTGCTGCGGGACCGGGTGCTGGGCCATAACCTGCTCAGCCTGGCGGGGATGAGTTCTTTCGGCAAACGGGGGATTGGTAACGAGAGTGCTTACAATCAGGGCTTTGCCTTCGTGACCTACCTAGCCGAGCGCTTCGGGCCGCAGGTGCTGGAGAAGGTCGCCCGGGAGATGTCCACGCCCTGGGCGGTGTCCATGAACCGGGCCTTGCGGCGCGCCACCGGCGTTTCCGGCAAGCAGCTGTACCGGGATTGGAGCGCGGAGCTGGAAGAGAGCTATTTCCAGCGGATGCAAGCGGTGCTGGATAACCCGGTGACCGGTGAGGTGCTGGTGAAGGAAGGCACCGCCAACCTGCACCCGGTGTGGCGTCCCGGCCGGCGCAGTTTCGCCTATCTGTCCAACCGCGAGGCTGATTATTTTAGCCAGACCAACCTTTACCTCTACGATCTAGCCACGGGAGAGTCGGAGAAATTGGCCGATGGTGTCCGGTCGGCGCCCTGCTGGTCTGTGGACGGTGAGCGAATATACTATGCCGCCCGGGGGGAGCCGGACAAGACCGGCGCCCGCTGGCTGGACCTGTACGTCTATGACCTTGAGGAGGAAAGTGAGGAGCGGCTGACCCATGGCCGGCGGGTCACTTCACCGATCCTGGTGGGCGCAGACAGCCTGATGGCCTACTTGACGGTTTACGACGGCACCTCCAATATCCGGCTGCTGGATCTGGCGACCGGCGCCGACAGTGCCCTGACCAATTTTAGCGATGGCATATATCTGTTCTCGCTGACCTGGGACCAGTCGGCCAACCTGCTGATCTGTGACGCCAACACCAACCACGGCCGGGAATTGCTGGCGGTGGCCCTATCGGACGGTGAGGCCCGGCCGTACCTGCCTAGGTGGCCGGTTTTGGCCGCGGATGCCCGGGAGCCCGATCAGAGCGCCGGTGGCCTGGTGCTGGGGTCGGATGCCAGCGGCATTTTTAATCTGTACCTGCTGGGCGCCGACGGCCGGGAGGGATATATTACCAATACCACCGGCGGGGCCTTCATGCCGTCCATGAGCGCTGACGGTGAGGTGCTCTACAGCTTATATGCAGACGGCGGCTATAAGATTGCCCACCTGCCCGAGCCACAGCTGCTTGATGAGCAGGCGGTGGGCTATGCCCCGGACTACTGGCGGCGGTGGCCCACCTCACCCCTGGAAACCGGCGATGGCGCGCTGGTCGCCCGCGATTACGTGGAGACTATGTCCCGGCCGTTCATCCTGCCTAGATTGATGGTCGATTACGGTACCGTGAAACCTGGGTTTTACTTCTATGCCAACGAGGTGATCAACCGGCTGTTCATGTTTGGCGGCGCCAGCATCAACCGGCTGCGCGATACCGACTATTTCCTCATATTCGAGTTCAGCCGGTTGAAACCGACCCTGTATGCCGAGATCTATACCGTGCAACGCCATGTGAGCCAAGGATTCGACTATTACGCCTATCGCGGGACCAATAACCTGCGCTTCAACTTGCTGGAGGGCGTTGTTGGTGGGCGGCTACCGTTGGGACTGCATCGATTCTGGCTGGAGGCTTCTCACAGCCGTTATCGGGAAACTGTCTACCCGGAGGTTGAGGGGCTATCGTATCCTTCCTTTTCATTCGATTACTTTATCGGGTCCAGCCTGACGGCCCGCTGGCGTTATAGCGCCCGCCCCCCGGAGTACGGCGGCAATATGTTTCCCACCAAAGGATACGAGCTGGGGCTGGAGCTGCGGGCTGAGAAAAATGATCTGGTGGGCGGATTCGGCATCAACGAGGATTACGGTACCCTGGAGCCTAAGTTCGTGGCTAACAATACAGTTAAATTGTTACTAAATTTCCGCCGGAACTTCGCTCTGCATCGGCGGAATAAGATCGGGGCAACCTACCAGGTCAATCTGGGCTGGCTTTCCAATCAGAAAGTGGATGACTTTTTCTACTTTTTCGGTGGTGGTCTACCGGGCCTGCGGGGGAGCACTTATTACGACAGCACCGCCCAGGGACCCAACCTGATGATCCAGACGTTGTCATTACGGGTGCCGGTGTTGCTTGAGCGGCATATTCCCCTGGCGCAGCTCATCGTGCAGAACGCCAGTCTAGGGGGGATATTACAGCTGGGGGATGCCTTCAGCGGTTCCTGGCTGGAAAACCGCTATCGCTGGTCGGCGGGCCTGGAATTGCGGCTGTCGGGTTATAGTTTTTATGTTTTCCCTTTTGCCCTGTCATATGAAATTCACACCATGCTGGAGGGCGATCAGGGAAACTACCGGCATTATTTTTCGCTACTGTTCGATTTTCAATAAGGAGCAATACGATTCATGCGGGTTACAGTGATCCTGTTCATTCTGATCGGTTTGGCCTGGGGTACTCCCCCCGGATCAGCGTTGCTCTCGCTGCCCGGTACGGCGGGGGGCCGGCTCTCCGCTGCCGGTATCAACTGGCAGGACCCGATCCAGGAATCGGACAGCGTGGCCGACAGTTCGCTGATCTCGCCCCGCACCAGGTTCCCCGGGAAAGCCATGCTCATGTCGTTGGCCATTCCCGGCGCCGGGCAGCTCTATGCCCACCGGCCCCTCAAGACGGTCGGCTTCCTGGCGGCGGAAGTGGCGGCGGTACTGGTATCGCAACTATAAGCGCCGCGGGTTGGCTGAAGTGGAGGCCTATAAACATTTTGCCGATATACATTGGGATTTCCGCGATTGGGTGCTGCGTGCCCCGCTGTTTGGCGCCGGCTGGGAAGAGATCAACATCGGTCTCGACGGCACCCATAATCTGGACTTCTACGTCGACATGGACGGCGACGGTTGGCCGGAGATCATCGGCGCAACCAGCGAGGACGGCGACCGGCTGATCCAGCTGCTCAGCC
>JADFMC010000148.1 GCA_022564085.1 Fidelibacterota bacterium
CAGTTGCGCAGGGATAGGGGGACAGTGGTCGTGCTGTGGGGCATAATGAGGTGTTTCCTATTACCGAGGGTTTATGACCGGCGGACTTTCAATGTTAACGACGGCAATTTAGGCAGGCGACCGTAATAGAGCCAGCTAAGAGCGGATTGTTCCTGCGCCATCCTTGTTGACCGGCCTGTCCTGGCTGTTTAAAACCGGGCTCAGCGATTATATTTTCTTCATCTCCGGGTAAAAATCGCTGAAATCCTGTTCACTAAGTTGTAGATTCAGCTTTGGCGCGCCTACACAGGTTAAACTGGCGAAAGTCAGAGACGCGTAAGCCTGATAATGGATAGAAATAGCCGAACGCAAGAGCCGCCAGATGACGGCCAGGGCTGAGGCCGCACCCGCCTCGCCGCTGCAGCGCACCCTGGACGGGTACGCCCGGCCGCGGGGGGAGTTAGTGCTGGCGGAGAAGGACGGCGCTCTGCGCTGCCTGGCGTGCGCCCACCGGTGCCTGATAAAGAGTGGGCGGCGGGGCATCTGCCGGGTGCGGCTCAACCGCGACGGGGAGCTGTTAGTACCCTACGGCTATGTGGCCGGCCTGCAAAACGATCCCATCGAGAAAAAGCCTTTTTACCATTTCCTGCCGGGAGCCACTGCTCTTACCTTCGGTATGCTGGGGTGCTCACTGCACTGCAGCTATTGCCAGAACTGGCTCACTTCCCAGGCGCTACGGGACCAGGCCGCTGGGACGCTGCCCGAAGAGGTGACACCTGCCCAAGTGGCCCAGCTGGCCCTTGACAGTCACGCCCGGGTGGTGGTGAGCTCGTATAACGAGCCGTTGATCTCAGCCGAATGGGCCTCGGCGGTGTTTAAGGCGGCGCGAGAAGTGGGCTTGAAAACTGCCCTGGTGTCCAACGGCTACGCCACGGCGGAAGTACTGGAGTACCTGCGGCCGGTTACCGATGCCATCAAGGTGGACCTCAAGTCCATGGCGGACCGCACCTACCGCGCCCTGGGCGGGGTGCTGCAACCAGTGCTGGACAGTATCCGGCTGGTTAGGCAGCTGGGCTACTGGCTGGAGATCGTCACCCTGGTGGTGCCCGGGCTGAACGACAGCGACGACGAGCTGCGTGAGCTGGCAACCTTTATCGCCGACGTCTCGCCGGACATCCCCTGGCACGTAACCGCCTTTCACCCGGACTACCGGATGACCGACAGATCGGCTACTCCCGTGAGAACCGTCCTTAAGGCCCGGAAGATCGGTCTCATGGCCGGCCTGAAATTCATCTACGCCGGTAACCTGCCGGACTTGGCCCCCGAAATGGAGAACACTCACTGCCCCGCCTGCAATGTCCCCTTGATCCGCCGGGCGGGCTACTATATCTTGGATGATCGCTTGGCGGGTGGGGGCGCTTGCCCGCGGTGTGAAACCTTGATACCGGGGGTGTGGGCCTGAGGTTGATCGGGCCGTATATGGACATGCTTCTGATCCACACCTTAAATTTATAGCATGCAACCAACCTGAAACGGAGTAATCACCATCATGCCCTACCAGGAACCATACGAACAATTGCCGGAAGAGGTCCGCGCTCAACACCGGGCCTTGCAAAGCCTGGTCGAGGAAATCGAGGCCATAGACTGGTACAACCAGCGTGTCGCTACTACCAAGGATGAGGAACTAAAGGCCATCCTGGCTCACAACCGGGATGAGGAAATGGAGCACGCCTCCATGCTGCTGGAATGGATCCGCCGCAACCTCCCTGGCTGGGACCAGCAGCTGCGCGAATACCTGTTCACCGACAAGTCCATCACCCATCCCTGAGGGTGTCTGACAGCGGAGTGAGACAGTCGCGGTCTATATGCGGTTCTCCCGCGCGGGAGAATATGAGGCAAAGTCCACCAGCCGTTAATTATAACAGGAAACCAGCTTACCTTATTTAGGTGGAAGTTAGGAAAGTCATCCGGCTAATTGAGTAAGTCGGCTGGTATTCAGTAAGAACTCGTGGGAGTCTTAGGCAATATAAGCATCCCGAAAAAAAGGGCCTGGTCGCAATACCAGGCAAACCCAAAAATTTTCGGGCACCGGGCACATTTAGCAGTATTCTTGAACAAGCGGGGTTAAAAAACGGATGAACTATCTGATCGTAGTTGAAAAGACCAGCACCGGCCATTCGGCCTACTCTCCGGATTTGCCGGGCTGTGTCGCAACAGGAATGACACGCCAGGAAGTTGAGAAGAACATGCGTGAGGCCATCGAATTTCACCTTGACGGTCTACGAGCAGAAGGAGATGTGATTCCTCAGCCGCACAGTTACGCCACTTAGACTGAAGTGCCAGTCCGAAATCATTCTCTGCCGCCTCACTTGCCCAGAGAGGGACATTAGATTCTCACTACAACTACGAGGCAACCGCCCCTATCCAGCTCCGTTTCCCAAGTATTCAGCCATCAGCTGGTCAGCCACGGACAACAGACACCTGATTACGGATCATCCCATTCCTCATTCATCAATCAACATTCATCATTCCCGAGGCCCCCATGTACAACCGCACCCTCAGCGGCTCAGTCCGCATGTTGGAGCATGACAGCACCGCCCTCAAGGGCAACCCCCTGGGTGACCCCCATATCCGCCGCTTCCCGGTTTACCTGCCGCCGGGCTACGACGAATCGGGCGAGCATTACCCGGTAATCTACGCCCTGGCGGGGTTCACCGGCAGCGGCCTGAACATGCCCAACTTCTCTGTGTGGGACGAAAGCCTGCCCGAACAGATCGACGGCCTGGTTGTCAGCGGCAGCTGCCCGCCCGTGATCGTGGTGATGCCCGACTGCTTCACGAAACTGGGAGGCAGCCAGTACCTGGATTCGCCGCTTACGGGGGCTTACCAGACCTACCTCACCAGCGAGCTGCTGCCCTTCATTGATGCCACCTTGCGCACCATCCCGGATGCCTCGGCCCGGGGCGTGATCGGTAAGTCCAGTGGCGGCTTCGGCGCCCTGACCCTGGGTATGCGCCACCCGCACCTGTTCGCGGCGCTGGCCTGCCACAGCGGTGATATGTACTTCGAGTACTGCTACCTGCGCGATTTCCCCAAGGCGGTGGACGCCCTCAACCAGGCCGGTGGAGTGGAGCCATTCCTGGCCCAATTCGCCGAGGCTACGGCCAAGGGCCCCCTGATTCCCACCCTGAACATCATCGCCATGGCCGCCGCCTATGCCCGGGAGAACGCCACCACCATCGAGATGCCCTTTACCCTGCCGACCGGGGAGCTGCAACCCGAGGTCTGGGCGCGCTGGCTACAGTTCGATCCGGTGCGGCTGGTCGCCAGTCACGCCGAGGCTTTGAAGGGGCTGAAACTGCTCTACATCGATGTGGGTGAGCGGGACGAATACGCCCTGCATCACGGGGCGCGCATCCTGGCACGGCGGCTGGAAAAATTGGGTGTGCCTTTTACCTTTGAGGAACACCCCGGCGGCCATTTCGGGATTAATCACCGGTATAAGGTGAGCTTGAAAGCGGTGGCGACTGCCCTGTCAGGATCGGACACCGGCCGCTAGGCCATGCCGACACACCCAGCCCTGTTGATCCTGGACGCCGGCACTTCCGCCGTACGGGCGGTGGCCTTTGACCGTGCCGGACGGATCGCTAGCTTCCACACCCGGAGCGTTGTGACCACGCGCCCGAAGCCCGGTCATGCCGAGATAGACCCGCCGGCGCTGTTGCGGGCGGTGGACCAGGTGCTGGAGCGGACCCTGGCGGACCTGGAGCGCCATGGTCTACGGCCCCGGGCCATGGGACTGGCGGTGCAGCGCTCCAGCTTCTTAGCGTACGATCCCCGGCGAAAAGCCGCCCTGACCCCGGTGCTAACCTGGCAAGACACCCGGGCTGAGGAGGTCATGGGGCGCTATCGGGACCAGGTTGCCGTCATAACCGGGAAGACCGGCCTGCCACCGGCGCCCTACTACGGCGGCCCCAAGCTGGCCTGGCTGCTGGCTCATCGGCCGCAGTTGCGCAGTGCCTTCGCGGCTGGGAAGGCCCGCTTTGTACCGTTGCAGTCGCTGATTATTCACCATCTCACCGGTCACCTGTTCATTGATGAGACTATAGCGGGGCGCACCCTGCTATACGATATAAAATTGCGGCGTTGGGACTCGCAGCTACTGGAGTTGTTCGGCCTGCCCGGATCGTTATCCCGGTGCCTACCGGATTTGGTCCCCTCACGACACAAGTTCGGCCGGGTCAACTGGCGTGGCCGGCGGTGGCCATTGCTGGTGTGTATGGGCGACCAGCAGGCGGCCATGACCGGGCTGGGGGCCGATTCACCGGGGACGATGGCCCTCAATTACGGTACCTCCGGCTCCGTGGCCGTGCCCACCGGTGACCACCCTGTCCAGGCGCCTGGGCTGTTGGCCAACCCGGCCTTCACCACAGCGCATAAGGCGGAATACCTGCTTGAAGGAACGATCAACGCCGTGGGCGCCCTGTTCCGGTGGTTCGAGGAAGACTTGCAGTCACCGGGACTGGCTCGCAACTGGCCGGCACAATTGGCTCAGTCAAGCGACCTGGTGCTGGTGCCGGGACTAAACGGCCTGGCGGCGCCCTACTGGCGAGCGGACCTGGACACCACTTTTCTGCCCTCTAGACGCGGTTACAGCGTTGGGCAGCAGTTGCGGGCGGGAATGGAATCCATTGCCCACCTGGTGGCGGATATCGTGGCGGCGCTGCCCGAAAATGTACGTCCATCCGCGAGCGCCACCATCCACTGCGGCGGCGGTATGGCCCGGCCGGCCCTGCTACAGTTCCAGGCGGACATGCTCGGTCGGACGCTGGTGCTGCACCGCCGGCGGGAAGCCACGGCCCGGGGCGTGGCCCTCAGGTTGGCCCAGGCGCTGGGGTGGGACGATTTCGGTTTGATTGCAGCGGCAGGGGAGAGACGCTATCAGCCTGATATGTCAGGTAAGGCCCGGAATGAACATCGGGACCGCTGGCGGCAGGCGGTTAAGAAGGTATTGGGGAGCCGTTCCTAGTTTCGAGCCTTCGACAAGCTCAGGCCAAGGTTTCGAGTTCCGAGTTCCACCGGACTCACCGAGGCGGGTACGCTCAGGGTTGGCGTGGCTGAGAGTCTAACACAGGCGGCTGTCTCGGCGTAGCCTACGGCGAGCCTTAGCCGTCTTTTTTTTGATTAAGCGAATTCATTTATGGATTCGCATTCGGTTTCGCCTCCTGGCGCGAAGCGCTAAACCGCCTCGCTTAATCGAACCCCGCCCCGAAACTTCGGGGCGGGGTAAGAACCTGGCGGGGTCCCATCCAATATCTAACCCTTCGGCGGGGCTCAGGGCAAGCATCGGGTATCCAGTATTGAGTTTACTTCATCATCACCCCCGCCGTAGGCGGGATTATGCGCCTAACTATTTCAATAGCAACATCTTGATCGACTTGGTATAATTCGCCGTGACTAGCCGGGCAATATACAGACCCGTGGGCACATCCCGCCCCCGGGCGTCTCTCCCATTCCAGATCAGGCTGTGATACCCCGCCTCCAGTTGCCTATCAACCAGCCGCACCACCTCCCTTCCCATTAAGTCGTACACC
>JADFMC010000149.1 GCA_022564085.1 Fidelibacterota bacterium
TCAGGGGCCAGCTGGTGAGCAGGAACCGTTCCCTGCTGGGATCCTCGAAAACGTGCACCTGAAACTCGTGCAGAGTGACCCCTCCGTGGGAATCGGTGATCTCGAAGATGATATCATTGGGCCCCTTCTGCAACGTGCGCGGCCGCCACTTGAACAGGCCGGTGCGGGCGTCGAACTCGGAAAAGCGGGGCAGCTTTAAGGCCTTATACTTGATGGGGTCATGGTTCAGGTCCTCAGCCACCAAGCGATAGCTATAATCATAATTATTCAAGGCCACCGGTTTGGGCCGGGAAATTAGACGGGGAGGCATGTTGACAAACAGGGTGGTGGCCTGACGGTCGGTTGCGTGTCCGTCGGAGACTTCCACAATAAACTCGTGCCAGTTGAGCTGCTCCACCGTGGGGGCCCAGGTTACCCGGCCACGGGAATCAACCTGCATGCCGGCCGGTGCTTTGATCAGGCGATAGCTGAGCTGGGCGTCTTCATTACGGTCGTCCACTTGCAGCTGATAAATATAGCGCTTCTCCGAACTGGCCAGAGTGTCGGGTTGGGAAAGGATAGCCGGCGCGTAGTTGGCATATACTTCGAAGGCCTGCTCATCCCGGGTGTAACCGTCGGAAACGACCAACCGTACCTGGTGTGACCCGGCCTGGTTGGGTGTGGGCACCCACTTGATCAGGCCATCATCGGTTACCGTCATGCCGTCGGGGAATTCCCGCAGGCTGTAGTATACCAACGGTACCGGCTGAGCCCGATATTTGGGCATCAGGCCCCGGCCGCCTTCGAAGAACTCCCACAGCACATCCTCCAGGTCCACCGCTCCGGGCAGCGGACTGACGAAAATCACAATCAGGTCTTCATTATCCACAAACAGATGGATGACTGCTTCCTTGAGATCCACCCGTGCCGCCCGGGCTGTTTCCCCCGCCTGGGGCCGTTGTGGCCGGTTGACGTAAATATTCTTTCGCTCCTTGAAGCGAGCAATATAACGGGGCAGGTCGCGCCGGAACTTGTCATCCTGAACCTCGACCCGGTAACCGTGGGTGTGGTCCAGATCGGTAATCACCGTGGGTCGCCGGAACTTGAGCAGGGTGGCCTGGTTGTCGTCCCGGGTTTTCACCCTGTAGAGATAGGTTCGCCCCACCACCGCCGAGTCCACCGGGGCGGACTCGATAGTCAGCTGCGAGTTCACAAACACCACCCCCCGGAACTGAGTTTTATCCATGCCATCGGCCAGCTCCACCGTAAAGCGGTGAGCATCCAGGTCATCCAGGGTGGTGGGCCAGATCAACCGGCCGGTGGAATCGATGTTCATTTCCAAAGGCCCTTTGGAAATCACCCACTGCAGATTACTGATCTGGTTGGGGTCCGCAGCTTTGAAATTGAGTTCCAGAGTATCACCGGCCATAATTGTCATGGCCGCCGAGGGCGCGTCGATGATCCGCGGTGGCGCGTTCACGTAGACCCAGCCACCCTGCACATCCTCCGATATACCATCGGTGATGCGTACCTGAAAGTGGTGGGTGTCCAGTTGGGCCTTGGTCGGGGTCCAGCTGATAATCCCATCCTGGCTGATGGTCATCCCTTCCGGGGCCTGGGGCAACGAAAAGGTGTATTGCTTCTCGGACCCCGGCTGGAAAACCGTCACCTCGTAGTTATAGAGCTTCTGGGCCCGGGCGATATTGGGCGCGGTGGAGGTGAGGGTGAGCTGGGCGTTGACATTGACGGTGAAGGTCTGGACGTCCTTGTCGAACCCGTCGGTGGCCGAGATCACCACCTGGTAATTGTCGTGGTGGGCCTCGTTGGTGCGCCAGGTGAGGATCCCGTTGCGGTCCAGGATCATCCCCTCGGGGCCCGACTCCAGGCGGAAGTCCAAGCGGGCATCGGCGTTGCGGTCATCGACCTGAATGCGGTAAGCGAACAGGTTCCCGGCCAGCAGGCGTCCGGTCTCGGGCCGGCTGGTTATCCGGGGCTTGTCGTTCACGTAAATCAGCATCTGATCGCGCACCACCTCCAGTTCCGGCACTACCTTGAAGTCCTGGGCCGAATCAGTGACCACGTCCTCGTAGCTTACTCCGGTCTGGAAGGTGATCTCAAATTCCACGTTCCAGGCGCCGAAATGCAGGTCCGTGGGCTGCCAGACGATAGCCTGCCGCTGAAAATTGAAAACCATCCCCGGCGGTTTGCGCAAGAACCGGAAATGGGCAAACTGCTCGGTCCTGTCGCCCAACACATTGCGGGTGAATTCGTCACCGGCATACAGCAGGACGTCAGGGGTCCGATGGGGTGGCAGAGCCCGGGGGTCCGGCGGCAGTCTCCTATCCTGGAAATAGACATCCCCCCCCACTTGCGGAACTTCCGGCTCCAGGGCAACTACCGGCGGCGTGGCCGGCGCAACGGCCAGTGGCGGCGCCACCAACGGCAGGGCCGGCAACTCCCCGGCCGCCTCCTGAGGAGGGATTGTGGCTGCAGGTAGCCCGGCGCTCGCCACAGCCGGTTTGGTAGCGGGTGGAAATGGACCTGAAGGCAGATCGGCAATTATCAAGGCGGGACCGGCGGCAGAGGCGGCCGACAGCAAAAGTTGGCCGGGCCGGTCGCCGATTCCAGTAATTATAGTGAGGGAATGGTAGCTGTCGGGCGGCGCTACGCCGGCGGGCATTTGAGACATAATCAGTGCCGGACTTAAAGGCGCTGAAAATCGAGCGTCGCGGAAGACCAAGGAGCCATCGGGTAACAGATAGAGCAGGTCAGCACTTCCATCCCCATCGACATCTACAATCGCCAGGTCCAACAACCCGCCGGGTACGGTGTCCAGGCGGGTGGCGCGCAGCCGGGGACCTGCCATGCTCACCAATGTCAGCGAGCCATCGGAATGCGGCAGGACTACCTCCTCCTGGCCATCACCGTCCAGATCGCCGGTGGCAATGGCCGTCGTTAACACCGGCCCGGAGAGCGGATCGGTGATGACCACCTCGTTGAAGCCCCCGCGGCCATTTATCAGGGCGATCAATTGGGGACGCTCGCCCTGCCCGATAATCAACAGATCCCGGCGCACATCACCGTTGAGATCGGCGACCACCACTGTGAACGGCCGGGAACCGGAGATAATGGGTTGCGGGCGGAACTCGCTGGAGGCCCTCAGCCGCCGGCGGCGCCAATCAGCCACCAGCACCATGCGGTCCGGGCTACCCACGGTGATGACCAATTCATCATTGCCATCGTTATCCAGGTCCGATACCGTAAGACCGGTAGGGCGCAAATAAGAAACTCCCTTGCCGCGATAGTTCCAGCGGTAGCCCGGTTCGGTATTGAACTTCTCGGCAGTGGCGTCCCAGGTAAAAAAGACCAGCCAATCGGGTGAGGCATTATCGGTTAGCGCCTCGTGGTGCAACAGGACTACCAGCTCCGGGGTGCCGTTGCCACCCAGGTCGGCGATCTTGGCGTCCACCAGCCGTACTCCTTCAGCGGACGGGCGGTAACTCCACAGTATCACGGGGGCAGCAGCGGTAAGCTCCAGGTAAATCAACTCATCGGGCGCGGCGGCGTCAGGATAGCTGCGCACAGCCAGCACTTCCGGCCGGCCGTTCCGGTAATAGTCCCAGCCGCCCCCCAATACCCGGATCGATTCGCCCTGATTCCCCAAGGAGGTGATGGTCACCTCACCAGAGAGGTGACCCGACAGAACGACGACAGCCAGCAATAGGTTGTAAAATAGGGGTGAGGTCTGCGGTTTGAGACTCAACGTTATTATTGTGGCAAACAGTAGTTTATAATACGCCCCAACGAAGCCATATATAACCGGCCTAGATTCAACGCGAAAAATATAGACGGGTTAGGTGGTTATTGCAAGAGAAAAGGTTAGCTCGTATTTTACGTTGATTTTAGTATTGTTGGGTGCCGCAAAGCGACTTATATTGCAACTTAGCGCCGTTTGCTGTTTTCAACCGTTGGGCGGATGGTGAGGCTGTTGAATCTGCCAGTAGAAGAATCAATACTGTCTTTGTTCGGGAGTACCTTCATGGTTAAGCGTCTGTTGCCCTTCATGATTACAATGGGGCTGTTCTCCAGCCTTCTCGCTCAGAGAGACATCGAATACCCGTCGGAGTCCTACCTCGGGGGCGGCATCGGGTATACACCCACCTTCCTGATGCTGGATGTGGCCAAGGCCTTCCCTTTCAATATAGCGCGAGAGGATGACATTTCTACCGGGCTGCTGGATTCCTCCGGTCTGAATTTCGACGACCTGAGCCCGCTAGGAACCATGCTGGTGCTGCACGGAGTCGAAGGCTTCGGTAACATCACCGGCAACTGGCGGGTGGGCGCCTACGTGGGGCTGGGCAGTAACAGCATCACCCGGGTGGATAGCGCCACCCAGGAAACAGTGGATTTGAAATTGACCCTGATGACTGGAAACGCCTCGATTGAATTTGTGATTCCGCTGTTCAGCAACCTGGAGATAGCCGCCGGTTCCCTGTTCGGCTACAGCCGGGCCATCATTCAGTTCGCTCATACTTCCGGATCGCCCAGTTGGGCCGGCCAATTCGATGGAACCGATACCACCAACACCATCGTGGCGCTATCGGGCACTTTTTTTTCATTCCAGCCCTACGTAGCGGTGAAGCTCCAGTTTCTTGACCGGGCCGGCTTGCGTATGAGCGCCGGTTACCAAATCGGCACCCTGCCGGCTAACCGGTGGTCCATGAACGATTTCCAGAAAATCGTAGCACCCAGCGCAGGCAACTTTAACGCCGTGGCCGTGCGGGTAATGCTCTATTTGGGGATTTAGCGTGACGCACCGGCGCGGATTGTGGATCAGCATTGGGATCGTGGCCAGCGGGCTGCTGATTCTGGCCGGGTCCAGCGCCAAACCGCTGCCGGCCGGCCGCACCGACGATCTTTACCAGAAACTGAATGCCCTCCAGGAGATCATCCGGCTGGTGAACGATAACTACGTGGATCCGGTGGATTGGGACGACGTTTTCGAGGGAGCCTTCAACGGTTTGTTGGAGCGGCTGGATCCTCATTCCACCTACATTCCCAAGGATCAGTTCGAAGCGATCAACGAACGTTTCGTGGGCCGCTTCCAGGGGATCGGCATTGAGTTCGATATCATTGACAACTGGATAACGGTCATCGCGCCGGTGGTGGGCAGTCCGTCGGAACACGTTGGTCTGCGACCGGGCGATAAGATCGTGGAGATCGATGGCCAGTCGGCGTACAAGTTCAGCCAGGCCCAGGTGGTTCAGACCCTGCGCGGGGAAAAGGGCACCTCGGTGAACATCAAGGTGCGCCGGGCAGGGCAAGAGAAACTGCTTCCTTTTACCATTATCCGCGACGATATCCCCATATATAGTGTGCTGGCTGCCATCATGCTGGACGAGCGCACCGGCTATATCCTGATCAACCGATTCTCCAGCACGACCGCCAACGAAGTGGAACTGGCCCTGGACGAGCTGGAGGGCCAGGGGATGACCAGGTTGCTGCTGGACCTGCGCAACAATGGCGGCGGCTAGCTTGAACAGGCGGTCCAGGTGCTGGATCTGTTCA
>JADFMC010000150.1 GCA_022564085.1 Fidelibacterota bacterium
CGATTCCTCCAAATCTACCATTTCAATACTACCCTGGCGCTGTCGATCTGATCCCAGGCTATCACCCGCACCTCGACGGCGGTTTCCAGTTCGATCCCATCACTGCCTGCGTTTATCAGCCGGCCTTCAATCACCAGCGGGTCGGCCATTTGATTTTCCGGCTGCACAAGCCGAACCGCAAGCCGGCGGCCGATGTTCCGCGGATACTGCCACGGCTGCTCCAGACCGGCCGCTACCCCCGGCGAGGTCACTTCGATTCGATAATCCGGCGAATCTCCCCCGTATCCTGCGGAGTTCAATCGCTGTGCCAGTCCCGGATCACTGCGTAGTAACTTACCAATCCGGGCGATTTGATCGAGAGTGACACCCTCGGGCGTATCCACAACAACTTTGACCTGGCTGCCGGCTCCCTCGTGACTGGCCGTCGCCATCAGCAAATACACATTGGCGCCCAGGTCCAGCTGGGACAGATAATCACTCAAATCAACTGCCGGCATCATAGTCCTATAACAAGAAAGTGGGTCACCCGACCCACTTTCCGAAGGTAATTTTACTATTGCAAGTACAGATATTGCAAGCAGTTAAATGCATTAACTGCCCGGCGCTATTGCCTCGGCTGAGGCCACCAAACCCTGTATCTCCGATTTGGTCCTGAAATCCAGCCCGCCGGCTTCAAGTAAAGGTTTAAGTACTTTAAAGGCATCCTGCGGTTGGTCGGCCAAGATGAATCCCCGCCCGGCAAAGACGGCATAACGCTGCCCGATGGCGGCTGTGGGCGCCAGCTTACTAGCCCGCAGGTAGAGCTCCGCCGCTTCCTGGTACCCCTGGCGCCCTTCAATTATAATCCCCAGACCGGCCAAGGCGCCCGCTGTGATCATGCGATCTTTGCCGTAGTCATCGATGTACTGGCGGAAGTGGCGCTCGGCGCCGGTGGTATCCCCCACCATCAGTTCCGAGCGTGCCAGGAGAAACAAGCCGTTCCCGAACGACTTTAGGCCGCTATATTCTTCCACGGACCCGTTCAGCTGGGCGATCACCGTGTGGTAGTTGCCCTGGGCAAATTCGATGAAGGCGATCCCCACAGCAGCGGCGGCTTTCTCATCCTGGCCGCCGCGCCAGCGGAACACCAGCACTGCCAGCACCACTACAACCAAAACCAAGCCCACATAGCGGGATAGCACACCGCGGTACTCCATCCAGGTCTGTCGCACCCGGTAAACGAATTCCATCAGTGGATCGCGCTTAAGCTCTTTACGAGTAATTTTCTTGCGAGGTTTGAGCATAGACCTTCCTGAAATTTAATTGACAGCTGCCAAATTTATGCTTTTGCGTCACGATCCACCAGTTGTTTACCGTTTTCCCAATAGGCCGCCTGGCGGCACCGATAACTCCTTCGCGCCAATACTCGAGCGCCAGGACGCATGGCGGCCAAGGATCATCAGTGCTAACTTCATCCATAGGTCTCGAAGCCGAAACTTTTAACTGATTTCCTGACGGAGAGTTACCATGCTTAGAAGTTTACTTACAATATTCTCCACTGTTTTTCTAGCGGAGCTGGGCGATAAGACCCAATTCGCCGTCCTGCTTTTCGCCACCCGGCCGGACATCCCTCGTCTATGGGTGGCAATAGCCGCTTCCCTGGCACTGGTGCTGGCAACCGTTCTAGCGGTCGTGGTGGGCGCACGCCTGGCCTCATGGATCAATCCCCGCTACCTTGAAGGCCTCGCCGGAATGGGATTTATAGTCATAGGGATATTCATGTTGGTGTCGTTTATCAGGCAGTCCTGAAGTCTATTGGCCGAGGGCTAAAGTGACTACCACCTTGCATATTAAAAACATGGTCTGCGACCGGTGTATCAGGGTTGTGCGGGAAGAACTGGAAAATATTGGTATCACGGTGGCCGCGGTACAATTGGGGCGCGCCGAGGTGATGGCGCCGGAAGCCGGCCTGGACCTGGAGGCGGTAGGCCGGACCTTGGCAACCAATGGATTTGAACTGCTGCAAGATCACCAAGCCCAACTGGTGGACCGGATCAAGACCACCATCCTCGACCTGATTCACTCTGGTGGCTTGGAGGAACTGCCCTTCAACTACTCGCACTACATCGCCCGGCGGGTGGGTCGTTCCTACAACTACTTGAGCACCCTCTTCTCGCAAGTGGAGAACCTTACTATCGAGAAATTCATTATTCTCCAAAAGATCGAAAAGACCAAGGAGCTGCTGATCTACGATGAATTTACACTCAGTGAAATCGCCTACCGCCTGGGCTACAGCAGTTCCCAGCACCTGTCGGGGCAATTCAAGGCAGTGACCGGCCTGACACCCACCGCATTCCGCCGCGGCAAAGGCAAACGCCGGCCGCTGGACCAGCTTACCCAGTAAAATCTTATACTCATAGCCGAGAATTCTGTAACGCGTTCAACTAGGCCGCCGGACTAACTTTTAATCGCGGCGGCCCTTGGGTGCTGCTATACCAACTCCAGGATCGGGGGAACAGGGGCCGACCAGCCGGGGTTCTGTACCCATTCTTCCGGCTGCTCCTGCGCCCCATTATCGCCGCCGCCGTGAGTTTCAGGTCGGTATCGCGGTCGCTAACGCCTTGCGGCTCCGCCTGGTTCGGCTTTAACATCGCCTTATGCGCTTGATGAACATACCTATGGAAGGAATTGGAAATGCCCGGATTTGAAGCGCTGCTGAATATCCATCCCCTGTTTGTCCACTTTCCCATAGCCATAACTATCATGGCGCTGGTTTTTGAAGGGGCATCCCGCCTGAACAAGGATAAATTCCCGCCGGTTATCTCTACCGCCCTCATATATAGCGCCGCTTTAGCGGCCATCGTAACCGTCGTGACCGGGTTAAATGCCGCTGATACTCTCGGACATGACTCCCCGGGGCACGACCTGGTGCATATCCACCGGGATTTTATGCTTTATTATACCGCCTTCATTGTGGTTCTGGCCGTGGCAAACTTCATCATTGCCAAAAAAGCGGGCGACCGTCTGGCAGGCACTTGGGGGAAAATGTTCAGGCCCGGCTTGCTGATCATGGCCACCGCAATACTGGTGGTGGGGACGGATATTGGAGGGCAGCTGGTTTTCAAGCACGGCGTGGGTGTGCAGCTACCCGAAACGATGTCAACGGGACAGGCGCTGCCGGGACAGGAACCGGCAGCGGGCAGCGATTCAGCCAAGGTGGTGGAACCCCACGACGATGGGCACGACCACGTGCACTAGCGCAATCGCACTGATCCCTTGATATAGTGGCGGGAAGGGATCGGAGTAGGCCGGCTGTTTGACCGCTAGTCGCTCTGCTGTTCGCCGAGAAAGATGGTCTGGGTCCAGTCCAGGGCTTCAAAGTAGAGGTCCGGCACCTCCTCTTCCGGCATGCCCAAGGTGGCCAAATGGGTGTGCAGCGGGTCCCAATCTCCATCCTCGTAAGCCAGGACGGCCTTAAACAGGTTCTGGAAGGGGCTCTCTCCCCCCAGCAGGGCTGTTTTGACATCCTCTGTGATCGGAATATCTTTTAACACCTCTTCCTTGGGACGGCCAAAGAATAGGTCGATCATGGAGAAAATACCCATGAAAAAGAGATCGTCTCCCCGGCTGCCGTGCCCCAGCTTTTTCCCCAACTGCTCCAAAAAACGCCCCCGTAGCACGCAGGTCACCAGTGCCTCTTCGGGTAGATCTTCTCCCATGTTGGTCAATGAGACCATCGTGGCCCATTTTTTAACCTCCCGGGTACCCAGCATACTTAGGGCGTGCTTGATCGATTCAATCTCGTTGCGCAGTCCGAAGGCGGCCGAGTTTATATATCTTAGCAGCTTATAGGTCAGCGACACGTCCTGCTTGATGATCTCATCCAGCTTGTCGAAACTGATATCCCCGCGGTTGATTTCCTGCAGCAGGCGCAGGTAGTTCAGTTTGAAGGCCGGTATGGTATCCCGGTCGACAATCTTAGCTTCATAGAAAAATTGGCCGTGAAAGAAATCGTATTTCAATTCTTTGGCCAGCTCAAAAGATTGCCGCGTCACCAGGTTATAGGCCAGCGTTTGGATTCGGTGGCGTCCACACCAGATAGGTATCAGCCGCAGGTCGGACTCCTCTAGGTTGGCGAAGTCAACCACAATTATATCGGCCAGTTCGCCCATATCTTGCAAATTGCCCTCCAGCGCAAAAGCCCCGATGGCAAAACGGAAGCCGTCCCGCTTTAATTTCTTGATAGCCTCCATGTGTTTGGCCGTGGGTTGGAATGCCTTGGTAAGCTGCAATATAGCCGTCTTCCGTGCTAGCAGCCCGAGGGATTCATCGGTGAGCAAGTGCGGCGTAATTTCCACCATCACCCTTCGCTTTCGGGCTCCCGGCCGATCTACTCCGGCGAATACCGAGGAGGCAATATCGGCTGGGAGATTCTCCCGGGCTTTAGGATCGGCCAAAAGTTCTTCGGGATTAAAGCCGAAACTCAGCTCGTGGGCAAAAACCTTCTCCTGCGCGGTAAAAACCGGTTGTCTGGCGATCAGCTGTTGCATGTTCTTATTCGGTTGATTGGCCCTGTCCTAGTTATGGCATAAATTAATCTAAAGCGATACCCGCGAACAGCAAGAAGACAGGGCTGAACGCTGCTATTCCAGGCCCAAAAACTACACCTCGGAATTTTATAGTCCGGCCCAGCATTAAATGACGGCCTCCTTTAATGTGGCCGCCCGGTCCGTTACCCCGGTCATAGCCCCGGCAGGGAATAAAGCCGACGTATGTAAAAGCGCAGGTAGAGTATCCAACTGACCAGCATCAGCACCGTAGCAACCAGCAGCACCCATCCTCCCCAATATGCCAGATTGAAGATATAGAGCGCCATGGCCAGGGTGGTGATCCCCACAAACCATTTTCCAGCCCGGTTGGTCTGAAAAATTTCAGCGCAACGCACCATGAGATAGGTACCAATAATGGATATAGTAACATCCCGCAATCCCAGGACCAGGAAAAATAGAATGGGGAAACGGCGCTGGGGATCAAAGATTAAATAGATCATTACCGCCATCATAATGAACTTGTCGGCTATGGGGTCGAGCAACATGCCCACATGGGTAATCTGGTCCGCCCGGCGGGCCAGGTAGCCATCGGCAAAATCTGATACGACCGCCAGGATAACCATTATCATAGCCCAGCTCATCAAGCCCTGTTCGAGTGCCATAACCAGCGGCAGGGATAAAAAGGCCCTGAACAGGCTCAGTCCGTTGCTGATTGTAAAGACTCGGTCACGCCGCCCGGGCATCGATTTCTCCAACCTTCAGTCGTATAATGTCATTGCACAGCAGGGAAAGGAATTTAACATCGTGTGAAATCAGGATCAACGGTCTGGGACCCAGGGCGCGCAAGGCCTCGGCCAAGAAGGCCGCAACATTCTCCGCCGGCAGGCCATAGGTGGGCTCATCCAGCAGTACCAGATCGTATTCACCGGCCAGCAGGGCGGCCACCAGTACCAACCGATAGCCGGTCAGCCCATCGGCCTGGGACAAAGAGCGGTATGAC
>JADFMC010000151.1 GCA_022564085.1 Fidelibacterota bacterium
TGGGGGCTAGAGACAGGAGGCTGGAGACTTGAGACTTGACACCCGGGCCATTGAACGCGGAACTCGAAATTTGGAATCCGGCTACGTCCCTAATGTTCGAGACAACGCCGGGTAGGCTCGAAACCTTGGCCTGAGCTTGTCGAAGGCTCGAAACTGGATTTCAGGTCGGTGAACATGTTGGCGGCCAGCTTGCGCTGCGATTCGGCTATGGGACACGTTTATTCTGGAAGGTTCAGCCGCTGGTGGACCTTTTGGAAGCGGGGATCGTCACGCAAGGGCTCGAAGACAGGATTCCACCCGATCCAAGGAGTATAACCATGTCGGGTTTTATAAGCCTCCTCAATCCAGTGCAGGGCTTCATCAATCTCCCCCAGGGTGGCATAGATTTCGGCCAGACCCCAGGTATTCCAGTTGTTGCCTGCAGCTTTCAGTTCTGCTGCAACCTTTAAAGCCTCCACCCTTTGTCCGGCCAGGGCATAGGTGTATCCCAGGCCCCATCCCCAGTTGGGGTGGATCGCCCCGGCTTTCTTGTGTGCCTCGATGGATTCGTCGTACCTCCCCATGGACGAATAAACCAGCCCCAAAACGTAAAGCCCTATCGGGAAATTCGGATTGATCTCCAGAGCTCGTCGGGCTTCTTCCAGGGCCTCATCGTAGCGCCCGTAACTCCAATAGACCCATCCTAAAAATGTGGGCAAGATAGGGAGGAGAGGATCGAACTGTTTGGCCCGTTTCATTTCCACAATTGCCTCCTCGGAACGATCCATTAATACCAAATACCACCCGTAGTGGATGCGGGTCTCGGCCAGATTGGGCCTGAGCTCCAGAGCGAGGTTAAAGGCCTGCTCAGCGCCGGTCCAGTCCCAGTCCTGGTAGAGTTTGATCTGGGCTAAAGAAGCGTAGACCTCGGCGACCTGGGCCATGGCTGGGTCAAGGGCCAAGGCCTTATTGGCGGCCTCTTCGGCCCGGCTATAGGAATCCGGTGGCGGCGAAGGACCGTGGGCGATCATGCTGTAGCCAATAGCCAGACCGGCATACGGGAGAGGATCGTCCGGGTCTTTTTCGATGGCCTCATTGAGATAAGCCAAGCCTTTCTCAAAGCCTTCCGGGGTGAATTTGTGCAGGTGGAACATCCCCTTGAGGTACAGCTCGTAGGTTTCGGGATTGACCTCCCGGGCGCTGGCCAGGCGGGTCTCTTCATCGGGCGTCAAGGTGATCTTGACTTGATTGGCAATGGCCCGCACCACGTCGCTGTGCAGGGCCAGCACATCTTCCAGCTTGCGATCGAAGATGTCCGCCCACAGATGGCGGTCAGAGGCCGCTTCGATGAGCTGGACATTAATCCGCACCTGATCGCCGGCACGGAGCACGGAACCCTCTATCAATGCATGTACCTGCAGCTCCCGGGCGATCTCCCCGAGGGATTTGTCCGACCCTTTGTACCGCATGACTGACTGGCGGGAAATGACCGTCAGCGCCCCCAGCTTGGACAGCTCGGTAAGCAGCGCGTCGTGCAACCCGTCCACGAAGTATTCCTGGTCCGGGTCGTTCATCAGGTTCGCAAAGGGCAACACGGCCAGGCGGGTGATCTGCCGTGTAGAATCTCTTCAGCCAGGTTTGAAATGTATCCATCCAGGCATAGGCTACCGGTATCACGATCAGGGTCATCACGGTAGATGTCAGGAGACCGCCGGTAATACCCCAAGCAATGTTTCGGAATTGTTCCGTAGCCGGTGGTGGATAGAGTGCCACTGGAAGCATCGCAATCCCCGTTGTTATGGCTGTCATGAGCACGGGTCTTAGACGCAGCGCACTGGCCAATGGGATGGCTTTATCAAGAGTCAATCCTTTCCGGCGGAGTTGCTGAATCTTGTCTACCATCAGGATTGAATTTGAAAGTACAATTCCAGCCAGAATGACCATCCCCCACAGGACGGGAGGGGACCAGGCCATGCCGCGCAACCAGAGGGCTCCCAGACTTCCAATCCCCTCTAGGGGAATAGCCAACATCAACACCAGACCCAAGGCAAACGAACGAAAGTAAACCACCAGCAATAAGTACACGGCAACCATGGCAATCTTCAATCCTGTATTCAGTTCATTGAAGGCTTGAAGCATAGTGATCATTAAGCCGGCCGGATTGATGGACACACCCTTGGTCTGGGTCAGTTGCATCTTTGCCGGCATCAGCAGATTCATCGTAGTCTGCTTAAGGCCCAACTCTTGATAGTAGCCCAATATACTGGCAGCATATAGCGTGTTGAAGCTGTGGAGTCGATCGTACCCGACGGTCTTTTTAAAACGAGCTACTGAGGTCAGTGGAATGTCTCTCCCTGAAGGTGTCTTGATTGTAATGCTGGCCAGGTCATCGAGGTCGTCGCGTTGATAATCCTTGTATCTGATGAGAATGCGGCTGTGATAATACATGGGCTCCGGGTTGAAAAAACTCTCAGTTTTCCCACCATTCAGGGCCAGGTATACTTGGCCGATGATATCTTGCACCCTCAACCCCAGTGCAGCCGCATGCGCCTCATCCACCTCGATGTCCCAACGATCTACACCGTAGACCTGATCAAGATAGGCGCTATGGAGTCCTTTTGCCTGGGTTCTGGCTATATCCATTCCAAATATTCCGTAATCATAGACTTGATCCATATCAGTCCCTCGGACAAGAATCTCAACGGGAGCGCGGGCCCCAGCGACCGGTGTCGGCGGAACAGGTTGCATAAAGAACACATCCATTTCCGGAATGCGTTCAATGGCCTTTCTCCTTATACGCTTCTCGATCTCCCACATGGTATCTTCTCGCTCGAGCCGGGCAATTTTCAGGTTGGCAACGACCATCGCCTCATTGATACGGTTGACTTCATAGCCCGTGAAATACTGGCCCCACATGGGCGATTTGCCCACCATCATCTGGATATCAACGATACTGCTCTCTTCGAGTGCGATCTCTGATAATTCTTTTGCAATCTGAAACATTCTGTCAGGACTGACATTGGGCTCAGCTCGAACATACCCCAGGAGAATAGAAGTATCCGTGAGAGGCATTTGCTCCTGGTCAAGGGTATTGTAGATTGATACTGTCATCCATATGGAGGCTGCAGCTGCCGCCATGATGATCAAGGAATGGCGCAATCCCCAGCTCACCAATCTGCCAAAGGCCTTCTCAGCCCGGAAAAAATGACTCAGGAACAGCAGGTCGATTGTCCGGCCCAGCCATCCAGTCGGTTTCCCGTAAGTCCCCAGTTTTTCCTCCACATCGATGGCTTCTGCTTCCTCTTCGGTTTCCACCGCCCCGGGCAATGGTTTAAGGAGAAAGGAAGCCATCAGGGGTGTGAGAGTAAGACTTAATACTAAGGAAGCCAGGACTGTAGCGATCATCGGCGTCGTCATACTTCGGAAACCTGAACCCATGTCACCCGACATCTGTGTCATCGGGAACAGCATGACAACAAATACCAGGGTAGCAATCGTAATGGCTCCTTGTACTTCCTCTGCTCCAACTATGGCTGCGATGCGCGGGTGAACACCCCGGTCCACATGCCGCCTGATGACCTCCACAACCACCACTGAGTCGTCGACCAGCTTCCCTACGATGAATACCAGCCCCATCATAATCCCGAAATCACGCTGGAAACCCAGCATATTGAGGAAGAAAAAGCCGAAAGCCACCGCCGAGGGGAGAATTGCCAGGGCCATGATAGTTCCACCCATCTCTCCCAGGAAGAGCAACATCACCAGACCCGCTAAGAGGACCGCAATAGTAAACTCCTTGACAGCATTTTTATCGTTCAGTCGCATCAGGCGGGGTTTTGAGAAGGACTTTTGGAATTTGATTCCAGGGTATTCAGATTCTATGAGACGCGCTAAGTTCTCTGCGTCCTCCTCCACCTTGTAGAAATCCGCGGTAGGTCTTGGTTGCACGCCCAGCCAGATAGCAGGCTTGCCGTTGTATAAGTAATCACCGTACATCTGGGCAACGGTATCAACGACCGTCGCTACATCTCTCAAGTAGATATTCAGTCCCTTCTTCGAAACGATCGGAACAGCGGCGAGTTTGTTTAGGATCCGATCTTCCTGATAAGCATTAGAGACCTGCACATTGATAATGCGATCGGCGCCGATGAGCGATCCTGCACTCCGACTCAGGTTAGACTTATCAATCGCCATCTTGATATTCGGGATACTCAACCCATGGGCAGCGAGTTTATCCCGGTCTACGATGACCTGAATTTCCCGGGTGGGCCCACCAAACGTCCAAACGGCTAAAACGCTCTCAATTTTATTGAACTGGGTGACCACCAGATTGTCCAGGAATTCTTTCAGCTGCGAGCGGTCAGTTCCTTCGCGCGTTACGGCAAAGTGAACCACCGCGAGGTTCTGTTTATCTACCCGGATTACTCGGGGAACGGTTGGGGCGCCCCCCATGCGGGGCAGTTCCTTTGAAACCACATCCACAAGGTTTTTCAGTTCAGCCCGCTTTTCATTCAGGTCTACCGTTTCGTTAAAATAAAGAACTACCTGAGAGAATCCTTCCTGGGAAACACCAGTAGTGTAGAGGACGTCACCGATGATATCGAGTTTCTTTTCCAGAGGCTGTGTAATATATCGATGGACCTCCTCCGAAGGCATTCCGGGAAACATAGTCACCACACCAAGGGTCTTGGCTGGAATCTTGGGTGCCATGCGGGCCGGCATTTCCAGGTATGATATAACCCCAACAACCGCCATCAATAACGCTAGAACAATCGTAAAATGCGGATGGTTTAAGGCAAACCGCGGGACGCTGAATTTTTTCTGCCCCATTTTAAAAGGAACCCTCTCGATGAACCACGTACACCAGCTGTCCGTTCACCAGATTCCTTTGACCGGAGTAAATCACAAATTCACTGGGTTCAAGTCCCGAAAGAATCTGACTATATGCATCGGTGCGCAGTCCAACAATGACATCCCTGATCTCTGCCGCCCCTTCGTCAGCAAAAGCAGGTCCCAGATAAACGACCTCCACTCCATCCGGTCTCTGGATGATCGCCCTGCTAGGCACCCGTACGGCAACGTCAACCCGCTCCACTGCAAAATGTCCAACCACATAGGCCCCGCTTTTCAGTAGTGTACCGGGGTTCGGCAATCGAATCTCCACCGTGCCTGTATGGGTAATGGGATCTTCAGCCTGGTACACCACCGCTACCTCTGCCCATAATCCCGGTATCTCGTTAGGATGTTTCTCAGGACCTCCCAGGCGAGGGTTTTCCGTCGTGCTGCTGGTGGCGGCCTCCAGGAAGTCCTCTCTACCGCCTGAAGGTTGAATCCGACTCTTCCATCCCTCAACATTGAATGCCAACATGGGGACCTGAGGAAATTCAATCCAGACACGGTCTCCTTTGTAGAGGAAAGCGAGATCTCTCTCTGATACGTTGAACTTTACGCGGATGGAGTCCAAGCGATCGATTCTGAGTATCTTTT
>JADFMC010000152.1 GCA_022564085.1 Fidelibacterota bacterium
CAGGAAGTATATGCCGCCCGAAGTGGATCATTTCCGGGTAGTCATTCCACCTTACGGGGACAACACTAGTTTTATTTTCATCACGTTTGACCGTTCCGACCTGGAGTTGCTGGCCACCGGTGAATTAGCTCCGGAAATGTTCATAAGAAACCATGTCACGTTCGAGTAGCCCGGGGTTTAACCGAAAATAGCCCAAATAATTTCCCTCATACAATCCGATAAACTTCCCAGATATATCCTACCCCCCCAACAGGCCTCCATCTCCTTACGGAATGGGGGCCTGCCTACTTGTTAGGGGCCGGCTGGCTCGTGCAGATCGGTGATAGCCTCAAGCAGCCGGCGCTCCAAGGTGCCATTGGACCGCCATTCAATCCACTGGCGGCGGTCTCTCCAGAGGCTTAAATAAACCCTATATATGGGCTCCACTCGGACCCTGGTAGTAGCGGATTTACCCGGTGCTAAACTGATGGTTATCACCAGTTGCAGGGTGGCCCGCAATTTCTTACCCCGCAAGGCGGATCGGCCCGGCGCTGCCAGCGCTTCCAGGGCGGCCAGGGGGAGAGCCTGCACGTAGGTTACCAGATGCCCTGGTCTAGCAGAGTGGGAATCCAGCAACAGACCGTAAGGTGACTGCAGCACGGCAGTTTCAACATCAACCGTCAGATCGCTTGGGACGCCGGGAAAGTCCTGGAAAGCCGGAAGCATAGGTTCACCTGGCCCCCGCCGGCCGGCACAACCGGGAAAAATCAAGCTGGCCGCCAGAAAAGCGACGATTATAGGGGGGAAAAAGGGCGAAGATTTCAGTTTGCCATCTCCGCCCTGTGCTAAAGGATTACCGATTGACCTGGGCAGTTATTCTTCCTCAGGCTCAACCTTTTCCTGAAGGGCTTTCAGGTCGTCCTCCAGGGTTGACAGGGCGTCCTGCATGTCCAGGATCGAGCGATTGGTCCGGCGTTTGTAAGTAGTCATCTCATCGGAAAGCGCCCGCACATCGCTCTCCACCCGGCGAATATCCTCGCGCAGAAGTTCTTCCACTTGACTCAGCAGGTAATTTGTCTCCTCGATCTTATTACCCAGGCTGTCGGTAATTACTGTCAGGCGCGAGCCCAGGTTCTTTATGTTCTCCTGCATTCGCTGCATGTGTTTACCTCGGCCCTCGAACTTGAGGCTCAGCCGGCGATATTCCTCGTCAATCATATTCTTGTGGCCCTGGAGTTCTATACCACTGGTCGTCAGCTCCTTCATGGTTCGGGATCGCTTATAATCGACATAGATTGTGTAATACAGCGTGACGCCTAATAAAACCACCACCAGAATATTGATTATTTTCTGCATTCTATCTCCGGTTGATTAGTGTTCTAGTCTGCGGACTCCCCGAGATTCGCTAGCCGCTTTTCCCATTCCGTGATCTCGTCGTCGCCCAGGTCTGCCGCAGTAGTGGCTTCCAGCCTCTCCTCGGAATCACGTTGCCGAATCCGGTCTCGTAGCTCCTCTTGGGTGGCGGAGTTACGCTTGAGGCGATCGACCAGCTCGTCGATCTCATTGGCAAAGTCGTGGGCCGCCAGATCCAGTCTCTCCATGAGCTGTTCAATCAAGGCCTTTCCGTAGCCTTCATCAACTTGATCCACCAAAGCCTGAACCCTTTCTTTAGGATCAGTTACTCCGGTTGGTGGACTGGTCTTACCCTTATTCATTATGCAGCAATCTCAAGTCGCTTATGATGATCAAACAGGTACAGAAAAAGACAAGGTGGAAGTTTCACATCAATTGGGGATTTGGCAACCCCTAATTGGCGCATACCCAAAAAATTACATCCAAAGCTTCCGATGCTCAAATATCTACGACCGGTTTATAATTTTCTCTGAAGATTAGCAGTGCTCTCAAGCCTCCAGTCTACGGGCAAACTCTCGGGCAATGCGGCCGACTTCATCCAGCACGTCCTGATCCGCCGGTTGGGTTGGTATATCCACCTTGGTCCCTTTTGTCTTCGGGCGCAGTCGCTCCAGTTCGTCGAAGCGGGAGTAATTCCCCCTCCGGCTGAAAGAATCCTGCGAGCGGGTATCGGTCGCCACCGCAGCTGTTTCCCATGCCAGGTGCTTGCGGTTTATCAGGTGCAGTGGCGTAATATTGTCTCCGGTAATGGCTCCCCCCCAGGTACCACAGCCCAGGGTCATGGCCGGGTCAAGGGAAGTACTGTAGCCTACCGATCCGTGCGGACCGGGAGTATTCACCAATACCCGGAATGTCTTCACCCGTCGGGCAAACTGCTCGACCACATCCTGATCACGGCTATGGATAATCGAGGTATGCCCGACGCCGCCGTACTCCACCACTCGCTCGCTGAGAGCGATGCCGGCCTCGGTATCACCGACGGTATAATAGGCCAACACCGGCGATAGTTTTTCCCGGCTGAGCGGGTATTCCAGCCCTACGCCACCCTGTTCCACCAGTAGCACTTCGGTCTTTTCCGGCACGGCAAAGCCAGCCAGCTGGGCAATCCGGGCCGGGGACTGCCCCACAACGACGGTATTCAAATGTCCGTCGGAATCCACCATGAAATTTTCCAGCTTGGCGCGCTCCTCGCCCCGGATCCAGGCCACCGGCTCCCGCTTCAGGCAATCAAGCACTTTCTTTTCATTGCGGCGATCTACGATCATGGCCTGCTCGCTGGAGCAGATTAACCCCCAGTCAAAGCTCTTACCGATGATAATATCCCGCACTGCCTTCCGAACGTCAGCGGTTTTCTCCACGAAGGCCGGAACGTTGCCGGGTCCTACCCCGATGGCCGGTTTGCCGCTGCTGTGGGCCGCCCTGACAATGCTGGTGCCGCCGGTCGACAAGATAATGCTCACCCGGGGATCCTTCATCAGCGCGGCCGCGGCCTTAATACCGGGTAGCGAGAGGCAGCTTATCAGCCCTTCCGGCGCTCCGGCCCTGACAGCCGCCTCCGCCAACACCTTCACCGACTCCAGAGTACAACGGCCGGCAATGGGATGAGGGCTGGCTATCATGGCGTTGCGGCTCTTGGTACAGATGATGGCCTTATACATCACTGTCGAGGTGGGATTGGTGGTCGGGATGATGGCGGCCACTACCCCCATTGGTTCGGCATAAATAGTATGTTTACCACGGCGGTCATGCTCCAAAATCCCCACGGTGCGCAGATCCTTGTAACCCGCCCAGACATCGCGGGTGCTGAGCTCGTTTTTCAGCACCTTGTCGTCGACGCGACCCATGCCGGTCTCCTCGACAGCCAGTTCCGCCAGGCGGCGCGCAGCTCTGAATCCAGCCTGGGCCATGGCCGCACAAATTCGGTCGACCTGTTCCTGAGAGAAGGCAGCCGCCTGCCGCTGAGCCGCCTCAGCCTGCTGGCACAGGTCGCGTACTTCCTGCTCTCCTAATAGATCCTTATCCATCAATATTTCTCTTGGCAACAGTCCCGGCAGTCCCTGGCTGGCTTTCCCTGCCGACTGCCAACTGCCAACTGCTACTGTCGACGCTATCCGTGAACATCCACCTAATGAATCACCGTCCCGATTCGCTTTATCCGCTCCCAGGTCACGAACGGAAATCGCTTCATATTTATGGAAAAATATATGAACAGGGCTTCTCCCAGGATGTTATCGTGGGGCACAAAACCCCAGAAACGGGAATCAAAACTCTGATCCCGATTGTCACCCATCATGAAGTAGTAATCCTGCTCCACCACGTAGAAGGAGATCTGCTGCCCATCCAGCATCAGGCGGTTACCCTGCAGGAGAAGCTGGTGGCCGTCCATCAGCGCCACGTACCACAGTATATCGCGGTCGGTCAGGGCGTTGAGGGTATCTCCCCTGGCCGGTATGCGCACCGGCCCGTAAAAGTCCTTGTTGCCGTTTCCCCGGGGGAAGATATTCGGATCACCCCTGCCGGCCGGCTTTGATTGCCGGTCAACATATTGCAGATGCTCCGGATGGAAAAAGACCTCCCCATCGATGAGAATTTCCCGATCCACAATCTGGATCGTCTGTCCGGGACCGGCCACCAACCGCTTGACGTACTTCTCCAGCGGATTGTGGGGATACTTGAAGATGACCACATCGCCCCCTTTGGGCCGCCGGTAGGCCGGCAACCGCACCCAGGGAATATCGAAACCGATAGTGGTATAGGGAATCCCGATCCGGTCGGGGGTACGCATCCCGAATAGAAACTTGTTGCCGATCAGGAAATCGCCCACCATGATGGTTTTCTCCATACTTCCGGTGGGCACTATATAGGCCTCCACCACCGTGGCACGGAGCCCCAGGGCGATCACCACAATAATCGCCAACGACTTCAATTCTTGGACCAGATTGGATCGCTCTGCGCCAGCCTCTTCGGTCTTCCGGCCAGTGCGTTTGGCTCTATCAGTCTTGCTCATAAACCCTCTGCGCTAATGCTTTACTTTAAGCCGTTTTAATAACCTGCCGCGCCCGATTCACTCCGGGAGTCCACAGCGCCAAAATTCCAGCCGGTTACCGGATCGACCAGAATACAGTGGGCCGAGCCGATATCGCCGTCCAGGTAGCGCACCCGATGGCCCATCCTATTGAGCCGCTGCCGGGTCTCCGCGCTGATGCCCAACGGCTCGCTGATGATCACATCGGGCAGCCATTGGTGGTGGAAGCGGGGCGCCTCCACTGCGTTCTTAATGGGCAGGCCGAAGTCCACCACGTTGGATATCACCTGGGCCACGGTGGTGATTATTTTGCTGCCACCCGGCGAACCGGCGATCAGCAGCAGGCTGCCATCCCGCGTGACGATGGTGGGAGTCATGGAGCTCAGCATGCGCTTACCGGGCTCGATGGCATTGGCGCGGCTGCCCGTCAACCCGAACATATTGGGATGGCCCGGTTTGAGAGCGAAGTCATCCATCTCATTATTCAACAGGAAACCGGCGCCCTGGACCACCTCGCCACAGCCATAAAGACCATTGATGGTAGTCGTTACGGCCACTGCGTTCCCCCACCGGTCCACTACGCTGAAGTGGGTGGTCTCCTCGGACTCCAGGGCAAAGATAATAGCGCCGTGGGCAGTCTCGTCGCTGCCGGTGGCCCAGCGGGGCGAGAAGTCCTGCCAGCGCCGGGCAGCGTAGGCATCGGAGATCAGCCCTTCAACCGGAATGTCCACGAAATCCGGGTCGCCCAGGAAATGGGCCCGGTCGGCGTAGGCCCGGCGCGAGGCTTCCACGAAGGTGTGAATATGCTCGGCCGAATGGAACTTCACCTCGGAGAAGTTCACTAATTCCATCTGGTTGAGAATCTCAGCCAGTAGGATCCCTCCCGATGAAGGCGGACCCATGCTGATAATGTGCACGTCCCGGTAGTCGAATTCGATGGGCGGGCGCTCTATGGCCCGATAATCGGCCAGGTCGGCCAGGGTGATCAACCCGCCAGTACGCTCCATGTGCGCCGCAATCAGCTGCGCCGTTCTACCGGTATAG
>JADFMC010000153.1 GCA_022564085.1 Fidelibacterota bacterium
ATGCAGTTGGTTTCCGACTACACCCTGGTGTATGTCCCCGCCCAGCGCCGCAACCCGGTAAAAATCTATGGCCGGGCGGAAGTCGAGGAACGCTGGGGGGTCCCGCCGGAGAAGATGGTTGATTTAATGGGGTTGATGGGCGATTCCTCGGACAATGTGCCCGGTGTGCCCGGTGTAGGGGCCAAAACCGCCCTCAAGCTGGTCCTGCAATATGGCAGCCTGGAAGAAGCGTTGAACCACGCCGACGAGGTGGGTAATAAACGGGCCCGGGAAGGCTTGCAGACCGGCCGGGAACTGGCGTTGCTTTCCAAGGAGTTGGTCACGATAGATTGCCAGGTGCCGTTGGACGTGGATATGGAGGCGCTCAATGTCAAGAATATCGATCCGGTGGCGGGGTCCGAGAAGCTGCAGGAGTACGAGATCAGGGCCATTACGGACGATCTGCTGGCGCTGGCAGGTGAGGCCCCGGCAACGCCGGTGGTACGGCCCAAGAAGCACTATCAGCTGGTGACCACAGCTCAGCAGTTGGACAGCTTATGTTCCCAATTGTCAGCAGCACCATGGTTCTCCTTTGACCTGGAGACCACCTCCATCAATGCTCTGCAGGCCGAGATTGTGGGGCTGGCCTTCGCCATAGAGCCGCACCACGGTTGGTACGTTCCGGTGCAGTTTCCCGAAAAAGGGACTATCCCGTCCCTGGAACTGGAACAGGTGTTGGCGGCTATAGGTCCCATTCTGGAGGACCCCCAATGCCACATTATCGGGCAGAACATCAAGTATGACCTGCAGGTCATGGCGCGCTACAGCATCGAAGTAAACGGCATCATTTTCGACACCATGATCGGCGCTCACCTGCTGGAACCGGACAACTCCAGCTATAAGCTGGATAACCTTAGTTTGGCGTACCTCAATTATGAAATGGTGCCCATCGAGGAGCTGATCGGGAAGAAGGGCAAAGGCCAACTATCCATGGCGCAGGTGCCGGTGCAGCAGGTGGCCGAATATGCGGCGGAGGACGCGGATATCGCCGCCATGTTGTATCCGCTTATAAATGAGAGGCTGGTGGAGTTGCATCTCGACGCTACCAACAGCAATCTCGAAGTGCCGTTGATACCGGTGTTGGCCACCATGGAGCGCAACGGTGTCTTCCTGGACCTGGAACTGCTGGCCAAGATGTCACTGCAGCTGAATGCTGACCTGAAAGTTTTGGAACAGCGGATCCACGAGACAGCCGGCACCGAGTTCAACATCAATTCCCCCCAACAGCTGGGAGTGGTGCTGTTCGATCAGCTGGGACTGAAACAGGTCCGCAAGCGCAGCACGGATGTGAACGTCTTGCAGATTCTCCGGCCTAAGCACCCCCTGCCGGGCCTGATCCTGGACTACCGGCTGATCAAGAAGCTCCAGTCTACTTACATCGACGCCTTCCCCGTCCTGGTACTGCCCGAGACCGGCCGCATACACAGCTCTTTCAACCAGACGGTGGCCGCTACCGGGCGGCTTTCCAGCACCACCCCCAATTTCCAGAATATCCCCATCCGCACCGAGTTGGGCCGCGAGATTCGCAAAGCCTTTCGGGCCCAGGAACCGGGCTGGGGCATTTTTTCGGCGGACTATTCGCAGATCGAACTGCGCGTTATGGCCCACCTGGCCGGTGAGGCGACCCTGATCGAGGCCTTCCTGCACGACCGCGATATCCACGCCCTGACGGCCTCCATTGTCTTCGGGGTGCCGCCGGAGGAAGTGACCGCCGACCAGCGCCGGACCGCCAAGGTGGTGAATTTTGGCATCATGTACGGGGCGGGACCTTTCCGCATGGCCCAGGAGCTGGACATCACCATCCAGGAAGGACGCGAACTGATCAACCGCTATTTCAACACCTACCCCGGTATCCGGCTGTTCGTCGACCGCCTTTTGCATCAGGCCCGGCAGGACGGCTATGTGTCTACCCTGATGGGCCGCCGCCGCAATGTACCCGGCTTGATGTCCAGTAACCAGCGGTTGCGCAGCGCCGACGAACGGATGGCGGTTAATACCCCCATCCAGGGTACGGCGGCGGAGCTGATCAAGATCGCCATGATCAAGATTCACCACCGGCTTAAGGCGGAAGGCTTCCGGGCCAAGATGATCATTCAGGTGCATGACGAGCTGCTGTTCGAGACGCCGGATGAGGAGCTCGAGCGCCTGCGAACAATGGTGATCCACGAGATGGAAACTGCCCAGGAGCTGTCGGTGCCGTTGAAAGTGGACACCGGCTACGGCCCCACCTGGTTCGAGGCGCATTGAAGAAGTGGCCCCGCCGTTGGCGGGATTTCCGCTACGCTCCAACAGTTGGCATTAGGCAGTTGGCAGTTGGCAGTAGGCAGTAGCAGGTAAGAGAAATAGGACCTCGCTAAATTGAACTTGAAACTTGAAACTTACATACCGGTGACGGGGATTGTAGCAGGATGGCCGGCGACCAGCAGCTGATCAGCATCGACGGCGGCGCCTCCCGCACCCGGGGGGTGGTGTTCACCACCGGCGGCAGTATATTGCACTATGGTGAAACCGGCGGCGCCTCGCTGTCCCAGCGCGAAGGGGACGCACCACAGGTGTTGGCCGGCTTCATCAGCGACCTAGCCGCCGCCGCCGGGCTGGAGTTGGATGCTGTGCAGGCTGTAAATATCGGTGTGGCGGGCGTTACCAATCTAGATGGCCGCGAACGCCTGTTCAAGGAGCTGGACCGGCTGCGGCTCTCTGACCGGGCCCTGGTGACATCGGATGTGGAGGCGGCCTACGAGGTCTGCTGGGGCGACCGTCCGGGGGTGCTGGCCTGCGTGGGCTCCGGGGCCATTTGCTGGGCTCGCGACAAGGGCGGCAAGACCCATCGCGCCAGCGGCCGGGGGGCGGCTCTGGGGGGTGATCTGGGCAGCGGCTACTGGATGGGCCGCAACGCCATGGTGCACTTGATAATGAACGAACAAGCCCGGGATGCCGACCTGGACCAGTTGCGCCAGGCGGTGGTTGATCATTTTAAGGCTGACAACTTCGAAGAGGCTGCCCGCCTGGCGGGAGAAGGCGCCGACCAGGTAAGTACGGTGGCCCAGCTGGGCAAGTTGGTTTGCCAACTGGCGGAAAGTGGCAACGAAGTGGCATTGGCCAGTGTTCAGGAAGGGACCCAGGGCTTTAGCGAGGATTTGACCCAGGTTATCGATGCGGCCGGGCTGCGGGCCGCAGAAATGACCATCGGAACTGTGGGATCTGTTATTGAGGGCAGCGCCCTGTTCCGGCACCTGCTGGCTGATGCCATGAGTTACGACTTCCAAATAAAATGGCAGCCACCTGATCTGGGACCGGTCTTCGGCGCCGGGCTCATAGCCGCCCGGATGAATGGCTGGAAAATCGATTTAGAGGCGCTATTAAATAACTGGAATGAGAGCCGTGTACGAGCCGTGGGCTGAAATCCACCTGGGGCGGCTGAAGGCCAATTTCAAGCAGGTGAGCCAGCTGGTGGGCAACTCCAAGGTGCTGGCGGTGGTCAAGGCCGACGGCTACGGCCACGGGATGGTACCGGTGGCCCGGGCGCTGGCTGAGGCTGGTGTGTTTGGCTTTGGTGTGGCCCTGCTGCCGGAGGCATTGGCGCTGCGCCAGGCGGGGCTGAAACAGCCGGTTCTGCACATGGGCCGTTTTGATCCGGATGACTTGCCACTATATACCCGGCACGGCATCACCCCCAGCATACAGTCCCTCACGGACATCCAGCTGTTGGCCGATAGCCACGCGGCCGGCGGCCAGGAGTTCACCGCCCACCTGAAAGTGGACACCGGTATGGGCCGGCTGGGGGTCCCCTACGAAGAGGCGGTGCAGGCTCTGGAGGATATCAAAGAGCAGCCGGGCATTAACCTGGAAGGGATATTTACCCACCTGGCCACCGCCGGAGAGGCCGATCAGAGTTATCTGAGTTACCAGCTGGTACGCTTTAACCAGTTCATCCACCTGGTTCGCAAAATAAGGCTGGAGGTGGAGTATTTCCACGCCGCCAACAGCAGCGCCATCGTCAAGGATTCGTCCAGCCATTTCAACATGGTGCGGCCCGGTCTGCTGCTCTACGGCGTATCGCCTTCGCCGGATGTGCGGCCTCCATTCGAGCCGCTGCCGGTGATGGACTTAAAAGCCCCCCTGGTGCTGACGCGGGACTTGAAACGGGGTACGCCGGTGGGCTACGGCCGTGACTACCGGGCTCCCAAAAAAACCCGTACCGCTGTCCTCCAGATCGGGTATGCCAATGGGCTGCCCATATCGCTGTCAGGCCGGGGCTACGCGGCTATGGAGGGCCGGGTCTATCCCTTGATCGGACGGATATCCATGGACCTTTGCAACATTGACTTGGCCGGGGACCAGCCTGCGGTGGGCACTGCCGCCTTACTGTGGGGCTTGGCGGACGATCCCCGGCTGCGGGTGGAACACCAGGCTCAACGGGCCGGGACCATTCCTTATGAATTGCTGGTTCGAATTGGTAACCGCGTTGGGAGGAGATATGTGGAGGATTAGTAGGCTATTACTCCCGGGAATTTTCAGCCTGGTATTGCTGGCCTGTGTGCCCACCCAGCGCCAGGCGCCCCAGCCGAAAATATGGCATGCCAGGCCCGTGCGGGCGGAGGACTTAAACCTTCGCCAGCAGATCGCCCAGATGATCATGGTGCGGGTTGAGGGCTACTATTACAGTGGTGATAATAAATATCGCGGGGACCTGGTCAGGTGGGTGGGCCGGGACCAGGTAGGGGGGGTGATCACCTTCCGCGGCAGTGTGGACGGCACCTTCACCAATCTCCAGGCCTTGCAGCGCCTGTCCCCCGTGCCGCTGCTGGTGGCTTCGGACTTTGAGCGTGGAGTGGGGCAGCAGATACGGGGCGCCACCATGTTTCCCTCTAATATGGCGGTGGCGGCCACCCACAATGTGCATAACGCCTATGAGCAGGGCCGCATCACTGCCCTGGAATCGAGGGCCATTGGCGTGCATGTCACCTTCGCGCCGGTGATGGACGTTAATAACAATCCCCGCAATCCGATCATCAACTTCCGGGCCTACAGCGATGACCCGCAGGTGGTGGCAGCCATGGGGGCCGCCTTCATCCGGGGCGCCCAGGAGCACGGTATTGTGGCCTGCGCCAAGCATTATCCCGGCCACGGCAATACCGCCACCGACAGCCACACCAGCCTGCCGGTTATTCCGGGCGACCGGGAAGCGCTGGAGGCCATGGAGCTGGCGCCCTTCAAGGCGGCCATCGAGGCCGGGGTGAAAATGATCATGGTGGGACATATCGCCGTTCCGGGACTGGACCCCTCCAACCGGGCCGCCAGCCAATCGGCCATGATCACGGAGGATCTGCTGCGGGGCCAGTTCGGTTTCAAGGGATTAATTGTAACTGACGGCATGGAAATGAAAGCCATAACCGGGGCCAGCTGGAGCGGC
>JADFMC010000154.1 GCA_022564085.1 Fidelibacterota bacterium
AGGCCCACCACCTCGTTGCCCACCATGAAGCACACCGGGAACCTGATGGGCGCTTCCCAGAAATCCACCGAATCGTTGGTCTGCTCCAGGGCCACCAGCAGCATCCCCTGAGACTTCAGCCGCCGGGCGATGTCAACTGCCTTGGCGTGCTTTTCCCACGGCATGGTGTGCTCGGCGCCCAGGGCGGTCTTGGTGATCTCGTGGCGGGGCGGGAAACCGCTGTAGCCGCACAGGTACAGCCGCGACAGGTGCAGGGCGTCGGCCGTGCGGAACATGCTGCCCACGTTGAACAGCGAGCGCACATCCTCGATCAGGGCATAGATCGGCAGCCGGGGGGTGTTGCGCAGGTCGTCCAGTGAGGGGCGGGCGCGCTTGAGTTCCAGGTCGGTGAGCTTGCGGCGTTCGGGAGGTGGCATGGCCGAATTTAACCAGCCTAAATAAATGCTGTTAAATTGGGGTGCGTATAGGAGCAAACCATGAGACGATACATTATCATTATCTGCCTGCTGGCGACCGGCCTGGCCGCCCAAACCCCGGTGGCTATCACCGCCGATCAGCGCACCAGCCTGGAAGTGACCATCTACAACAACAACCTGGGGCTGGTGAAGGACACCCGGGCCTTCAACCTGGCAAAAGGGGGCCGGGTGGAGCTGCTGCTCGAAGAGGTGGCCACCAAGATCCAGCCGGAGACGGTGCTGCCGGTAAGCCGCACGCCCAAGCGGGCCTGGGTAGTGCTGGAACAGAACTACGAGTACGACCTGCTGACCCCCAATACGTTGCTGTCAAAGTACGTTGGCAAGCAGGTGCAGCTGCTGACTTACGACGCCGATAACGAGGTCACCGACAGGCAAAGGGCCACCTTGCTGTCATTGAACGATGGCCCAATTTACCAGGTGGGCCGGGATATTCACCTGCGCCATCCGGGGCACGTGATACTGCCGGAAGTGCCGGAGGAGCTGGTGGCCCGCCCCAGCCTGCGCTGGCTGGTAGAGGCCGATAAGGGGCGCCACGAGATCCAGGTGAGCTACCTCACCGGGGGCCTCACCTGGAAGGCGGACTACGTGCTGAAGATCGACCAGGCCGCCACCACCGGCGACCTGACGGGGTGGATCACCCTGAACAACCAGAGCGGCATACCTTACCCCGATGCCACCGTTAAGCTGGTGGCCGGCGAGGTGCACCGGGTGACGGCCAGGCGGGGAGCCAGGCCCAGATTCGCTACGGAGGCGCTGGCCATGCGGGCGCCGCAAGTGCAGGAGGAAGCCTTCATGGACTTCCACCTCTACACCATTCCCTGGAAGACCACCATCAAACAGAACCAGCAAAAGCAGGTGGAGCTGCTGCACAAATCGGGGGTGGGTATAACGCGGCGGTACGTGGTGGAAATGCAGGGGGCGGTGCCTCGTCCACCCCGGGAGGAGGCCCAGAAAATACCGGTGAAGGCCCGGCTGAACTTCATGAACAGCAAGGCCAACCAGCTGGGCGATCCACTGCCGGGAGGGATCATCCGCATCTACAGCACCGATCGCGGGGGCCACCTGCAATTCGCCGGCGAGGACCGCATCCCCCACACACCCCGGGACGAGCGGGTGGAGATCAACTACGGCCAAGCCTTCGATCTGGTGGCGGAGGTCACGCGGTTGAGCTACACGCGCCTGGGCGACCGGGATAAGCCGCGCTACGAGCAGGCCACCCGGGTTTCCCTGCGCAACCGGAAGGAGAAAGGGCAGGTGGCCATCGAGGTGCGGGCCCGGTTCAGCGGCGATTGGCAGATCAGGAAGAGCACCCACGACTACGAAAAAGCCGGCGCCTTTTTGGCGGTGTTCACGGTGCCGGTCCCGGCCGGCCAGGAGGTGATTGTGGAGTACACCGCCCGGGTAAAGCAATAATGCGTGTATTGGTGCTGGGAGGCGGCCTGGTGGGCAGCGCCATCGCCCGTAACCTGGCCCGGGACGGCGGGCTGGAAATTGTGGTGGCAGATACCAATCCCCACACTCGCGCCGCCCTGAAGCAGAACTTCGGCCTGCGAACTATGGAGCTGGATGTGACCGATCAGGCGGCACTCAGCCGGGCGGCGGCGGACTGCGATCTGGTGGTGGGCGCGGTCCCCGGTTCACTGGGCTACCAGATGCTCAAAACCGTCATCGAGGCCGGTCGCGACATAGTGGACATCTCCTTCGCCCCTGAAAATGTGATGGACCTGCATGACCTGGCTGTGGAGCGCAACGTAACCGCCATTGTGGACATGGGGCTGCAACCGGGTCTGGGCAACCTGGTGCTGGGACGCTATAACCAGGAATATGACGCCATCGACCGGTTCACCTGCTACGTGGGCGGACTGCCCCAGGTGCGGCGCTGGCCGTTCGAATATCAGTCGGTATTTTCGCCCAGCGACGTGATCGAGGAATACACCCGGCCGGCGCGCTTGCGGGTTAACGGCCGGACCGTCAGCCTACCGGCACTATCCGATGTGGAGCTCATCGACCTGCCCCGGGTGGGAACCTTGGAAGCGTTCAACACCGACGGTCTGCGCAGCTTGTTGCAGACCATGCCGGTACCCAACATGGTGGAGAAGACCCTCCGCTACCCGGGGCACGCCGAGCGGATGCGTATGCTGCGGGAAATGGGGCTGTTCAGCCGGGAACCGCTGGAGATCAAAGGGGTCCGGATGGCGCCGCTGGATATGACTTCCCGGCTGCTGTTCGATATGTGGGCGCCCCAGGGCAAAGGCCGTGACCTGGCAATCATGCGGATCGAGATCCGGGGCCAGATCAAGGGCCGCGAACTGCTGACCACCATGGACCTGTACGATGAATATGACGATGAGAGCGGCACCACCGCCATGGCCCGCACCACCGGCTATACCTGCGCCGCCGCCGCCCGCCTGCTGCTCAACGGCACTTACCAGGAAGCCGGTGTACGACCCCCGGAGCATATGGGGGCGGACCGGGAAGTATACGATCTGCTGGTAAAAGACCTGGCCCAGCGGGGAGTCGAACTGGTGATCAATCAGGAGGAGGTGGATTAGTTTTTATGCTGGTACTGTCCGGCGCCACGACGGGAAAACTATCTACCCGCACTGAATCGGTTTGCATAACCGGTAATATATCCACCTTGATGGTATCCGGTCGGGCCAACTGACGGGCGGCGGCGCTATCGGCGGCCTGGGTGATTGAGTCCGGCCAGGCGATAGTCAATGTATCCACCAAGGCAGTGTCCGGTGGAGCCGGCTGTACAATGGCAGCACTATCGGGGGACAGGGTGGCCGAGTCCGGCCAGGCAGCGGTCAGGGAGCGGGGAACGCTCACTTCGATTGCAGGAAGCAGCAGGCTGGTGTCGATATAAACCGGGTAGGAGGTTTCCTGCAAATCCCGCACCCAGGCCCGGCGTAACTGACCACTGTGGGCCTGCATCCAATCATGCCTCAGGCGCGGCCTAAGCAATTCCTGTTCCGGCAAGCCGGCCGGTTTCCGGCCCCTGATCTTGGCCAGCAGGTAATAGCCGTCCACCGGCACCGGACCCACCAAATCTCCCGGCGAACTATTGGCAATGGAATCGGCGGCGGGGCCATAGATGCTCACCGGTACCCACCCCAGCCGGCCATCATTGGCCCGGGCCCACTCCCGCAGGGTATATTCCCTGGCCAGCTCCTGAAATGGTGTACCGCGCAGATATAATTCCATCACCATCGCCGCCTGGGCTGAATCGTCAACCACGATTTCATCGATATCCACCAGGGCCGGCTGCAAATATTGGTGGGGATGGGCCGCTAGATGGGCTTGCAGGGAATCAGCCGGAGGCACGAAGGCCCGGGCGAGCCGGGAAAGCACGCTATCCATAACCGCCCCGCGCAAGGTTGCCTGGCGGCTCTCCTCCGCAGCCTGCATCAGTGAATCGGCGGAGGGTAGGGCCGCCGCCAGGTCCATCATACGATCCCACCTGAGTACTTGTACAAGTAGTGCCCTGAAGGCGCGGTTGTCGATTGTGCCATTGCGGCCATCAGGCGGCAGCAGCTCCAGGCGGGTGAGCAGCCAGTCCAGGGTGTAGGACTCGTCATAGAGTACGAATAATTCCGTTATCAATAATTCATGATCCGGCGGCTCGATGGCTGTGGCGCTCGGCGATTGGAGTAGAATTCCCGACCGGAGCACTTTCCGCATTCCCCAGCGGCGCCACTTAATCGGTACCGCCGACGCCCATTCCTCCAGAATTGCACTGGTGATTTCAATTGGAACTGCCTCTGCCGCCATGAGCTGGTCGGTTATGAGCTGGTAGTATTTTACCCGCTCGAAATGGCCATGGTCAGGACGGTAGTCCTTGGCCAGCAGTTGCACTAGCAGGTAGCCGTCGGCCGTTCTAACCGGTAGGGAGATGTCACCTGGCGACAAGTGGTAGGCCAACCGGGCGTAGCTGGGATCCAGCTCCGGGCTGTACTTCCAACCAAGCTCCCAGGGCCGGTCCATGAAATGTCTGGGCCGGTAGACCCGCAGGGCCAGAGATTCAAAGGTTGCGCCCCGAGATAGTGCCTCCCGATACTGGATAGCCAGCAGGCTGTCGCTGACGACCATAATGCGAGTAAGCAGGGCCGTATTACGGTATTGGTACTCGGCCTCAACACGGGCGAGATCATCACGAACCTCCTCAATGAAATGGGCCTTTGTCACAGCAGTGAGCAAAACATTGCGCCAGGCCAGGTAACCGGCCATCCCAATCTCAGGTTGTTCCGTCAGGCCCTGATCGCGGCCGGCTGCCAGCAAGGTGGCCTCACCGATCAACCGATCCAGGAAGTGCAACCTGGCGGCCAGCGAATCGGAGGTGCGGGCCGTGTCAGGGACCAAGGAATAGCGCCGCTCAAATTCCGCCATGGTAATTCTGCCGGCGCCCACGCGGGCCAGCACCCGGCCGGGTACCGCCGCTGCTACAGGGATGACCGCCAGAAAAACGATCAGTATTTCTATCTTTGCGAATCTCATTTATGTTAAGGGGAAATCAATCGCGATTCGGTTGTGAGCCTTTATTCCAAGTTCTTATAGCCAGGCATGAATCCTCGTTGATGGCACACCGACTGCGTATTTTGGCTCCGAAGCTATCGAGGTGGGGATATTATTCAAAACAATTTAAGTCGGGAAATGGCACTTATGAACGGAAGGCGGCCCTGGAATTGCCCGGAATGGGCGGACCGGCAGCGCACATTTCTTTGGGTAGTTATAGAATAGATATATAATTTCGGGCACTATAGAGCCCCGGTAGCTCAGCTGGATAGAGCAACGGCCTTCTAAGCCGTAGGTCACGCGTTCGAATCGCGTCCGGGGTACTAATAATAACAAGGACTTAGGAGTACTCCTGAGTCCTTTTTGTATTTTCCACATCGCGACAAACCGCGACATTTCTCGACGAGAGCAGAAATACCGCGACATTGAGATTGCTCATTTATTGCACACTTTTTTCAGTC
>JADFMC010000155.1 GCA_022564085.1 Fidelibacterota bacterium
CACATTCACGCCGTCACCAAAAACATCACCACTTTCAAAGACTACATCACCGACGTGAATGCCGATCCGCAGCTGCAGGTCGGGATCGTCCTTTAGAACGTGTTGGATCGCCAGGGCGCAGTTCACGGCCTCCACGGCGCTGGCGAACGAGGAGAGGGTGCCGTCGCCTATTTCCTTGAGCCATTCGCCGTGGAATTGCTTGATGATCGGTTTGAGGAGTTCTCGATTGTGCTGAAGCAGTTGGAGGGCTTTAGGCTCGTCATCGCCCATCAGGGCCGTGTAGCCCACGATGTCGGTGAACATGATGGCGGCGAGTTTGCGCATGGCCTATCCTTGCTTAGACTGGTTATGTCTAGATGCCGATAACGATCTAAGTAGCGGCGCGCCAATCCCTATGGCAGACCTGCAATGATGTCTTTAAACTCCTGGTCGGAATAAGCGCGAAGGGTCTCCGTACGGACGTTGCCTTGGCGGGCTATCGCCAGGGAAATCCTGGTCGCCGTTCCGTCATCCGGCGCGTCAATGATGGAAACCGCGTCATACTGGCCATTCACCAGGTACCACTGTTTCAAGTCGCCCCCCATGGTCCGTATCAATTCTCTGGCCCGGATAAGCCGTTCAGGACCACCCTTTATGTTCGCTATCCCTTGCTCTGTATAGCGCAGAAGCGTGATGTAGGTGACCATTTGAAGTCCCTCCCCTTGATTGTGATGTGTTCATTGGATGCCGCGGCCGCCCTAGCGCAACCTCAAGGTCGTTTCTTCCCTGGAGGCTGTGAACATGTTGGCGGGCCTCCCCGGGCCAGTTACGGCCAGGGCCGGTTTGCGCATGCCTCTCCCATAGTAGCATTAATCCCAGCGGACAAAGTCAATATTAACCATTTGTATAGTTACTGCAAAGGGCGGCGATAGACGCTCGGCCCTCCTTTTCCCTTCACCCTCTCTCTCGCCGCCACCTAAATTTGCTCTATGGCTGACCAGCTGGTACGCAACTTCTGCATCATCGCCCATATCGACCACGGCAAGTCGACCCTGGCCGATCGCCTGCTGGAAGTGACCCATACCCTGGCGAAAAAGGAGATGCAGGCCCAGGTGCTCGATGACATGGACCTGGAGCGCGAGCGGGGGATCACCATCAAGTCACACCCCATCCGCATGCTCTACAGCCATACCGACGGCCGGGAATATATCCTCAACCTGATCGACACCCCCGGGCACGTGGACTTCACCTACGAGGTCTCCCGCAGCCTGGCCGCCTGTGAGGGCGTGTTGCTGCTGGTGGACGCCGCCCAGGGGGTGGAGGCCCAGACCGTCAGTAACGCCTACCTGGCCATCGACCACGACTTAAAGATCATCCCGGTGATCAATAAGGTCGACCTGGCCAATGCCCGGGTGGAGGAGGCCACGGCCCAGTTGATGGACCTGATCGGTTGCGACCAGTCCGAGATAGTTATGGTCAGCGCCAAGACCGGCCAGGGGGTATCTGAGGTGCTGACGGCCATCGTGAACCGCATACCTGCGCCCCGGGGCCGGCTCCAGGGACCGGTCCGGGCCCTGATCTTCGATTCGACCTATGATTCTTTCCGGGGCGCCATCGCCTATATCCGCATGGTGGATGGCGAGCTGCGCCCCAAACAGCTGGCCCGCTTCTTCGCCCACGACCGGACATACGAAATTGACGAAGTGGGCTACTTCCGCCTCAAGCGCGAACCGGCGGACCGGCTGGTGGCGGGGGACGTGGGCTATGTCATCGCCGGGATCAAGGATGTGCGCTTTCTGCAGGTGGGAGATACCCTCACCACCGGCCCCTCCCCGGCTAGCGAGCGCCTGCCAGGCTATAAGCCCATCAAGCCCATGGTCTTCACGGGGCTGTACCCGGTTTCTTCGGATGACTTCGAGCTGCTGCGCTCCTCCCTTGACAAGTTGCGCTTAAATGACGCCTCCCTCTCCTTTACTCCTGAAACCTCGGCCGCCCTGGGGTTCGGTTTCCGGTGCGGCTTCCTGGGCTTGCTGCACATGGAGATTGTCCAGGAGCGGCTGGAGCGGGAGTTCAACCTCAATCTGATCACCACCGCTCCTAATGTTGAGTACGAAGTGGTCACCAAGTCCGACGGGACATTCACCGTCGACAACCCGGTGGACATGCCCCACCCGGGCTCCATTGTGGAGATCAGGGAGCCCTATATCGCGGCCGAGATTATCACCCCCCCCGAGTACCTGGGCAATATCATGAAACTGTGCCAGGATAAGCGCGGCGTCTACCTCAATACACACTACCTTTCCCCCAGCAAGGTGATGATAACTTATGAGATACCGCTGGCGGAGGTGATTTATGACTTCTTCGACCGGTTGAAATCGGTGAGCCGGGGTTACGCCTCCTATGACTATGAAATCCTGGAAAACCGGCCGGGCAATGTGAAACGGCTCGATATCATGATCGGCGGCGAAGTGGTGGATGCCCTGAGCACGGTGGTCCATAATGACCACGCCCTGGCCCAGGGGCGGGCACTGTGCAAGCGGTTGAAAAGTGTGATCCACCGGCAGCAGTTCGAAGTGGCCATCCAGGCGGCGCTGGGCAGCCGTATAATCGCCCGGGAGAGGATCAAGCCGCTGCGTAAGAACGTCACCGCCAAATGTTACGGCGGGGACATCACCCGCAAGCGGAAACTGCTGGAAAAGCAGAAAGAGGGTAAGAAGCGCATGAAGCGCGTAGGGCATGTGGATATTCCCCAGGAGGCGTTTTTGACCGTCATGGGTGTGGGCGCCGGGGACTGAGGTCCGGCCGGGCGCGATTGTGATTAGGTAACGAAGGCGAAGGGCCTGGAGGTCAAGCGGCCGGCCTTTCCTTCCCAGTGTGGCTGACGAGCACAGATATATCATTGTAGGCGACCTCCACGGCAATTACGTGGAGCTGCCGCCGTTACTGGCGGCTATTGTCTATGACCCTGCGGCGGACCGGCTGATTTTCGCCGGCGACTATAACGACCACTTTGAAAAACCTGATTGCTCCACCCGCACCCTGATCGAACTGCTGCTGGAGATTCACTCCGCCGCGCCGCAGCGGGTCACCTTTGTCCGGGGCAATCACGATCTATGGATGGCCGACTGGCTCACCGGTGAGGGGCCGCCCGACCACAGCTGGATGTCCCAGGGAGGGATGCTGACATTGCAGTCCTACGGCATTGAGCCCGGAGCAGAGGCTGATGGCCGCGGTCTGGTGCCGGCTACTCACCGTGATTTTTTCTGCCAACTCATCCGCCAGTATTATTGCGATGACCGGCTGGTGGTGGTCCACGGCGGGTTTAGCGGCCCGCGCCAGATGGCCGCCGTGGCCCGCGGGGCGCAGCTCAATGCTGATGATCTGTTGGCCCTGCTTTGGAATCGCAGCTACATTTTTGACGAGCGTCCCCGGACTCACGAGCAGTTCCGCCGGTATTTTGGCGAGCGCTACCTGGTAACCGGCCATTCCCCTCGTGGACCGTGGGCCAACCCCCGCAATCCAAGGTGGCTGCTGGTAGATTCGCCCGGTCGCGGAGAGCATATCTGCGCAGCGATAATCACCGGGGATCAGCAGGTGCAGTTCATGGGCCCTGAAGGGCCTCTCCTGAGCTCGGTCGAAGGGCTTGTCCTAAACCCAGCGCATGGGCGGGAGAGCCACGTCAAAGGAAGCCTGCCGCTGGCCCGGGCATCGCATTGAGTGCCACCGGTGATCCCGGATCATTCGGTTTGCTCCCAGCGCTGACGGAATATGGCCGCCTGTCCCGCACGCCGTGGTATAGCCTGGTCTTCATTCTGCCGCTGGTTGTGCTATACGAACTACTGGCCCTGATGGTAAATTGGGGCTCCGCGGTTGAGTGGCGTAATGCGGCCGACGTTGTGCTGCGCCAACTACTGGAAATATTCGGGTTGAGCACCCCCTATATCCTGGGGACAGTGGCGCTGATGGGCCTGCTGGCGGCTTGGTACTGGCAGCGCAGGACCTATGGCTCGACCACCGTCTCCGGGACCATTCTGGCAGGCATGCTGCTGGAGAGTGTACTATGGGCGGTTCTGCTGTTGGTGGCATTGACGGCCACCGGCCGGTTCCTGATGCTGCCCACCGCGGACAATGTACTCATGACCGCTTTTCTGGCCGTGGGGGCCGGAATCTACGAGGAGGGGTTATTTCGCCTGATCATGATATCAGGCTGGCTGTACTTTTCCCGCCGGGTGCTGGACTGGCACTCCCTCCCGGCCATGGGCATCGGGGTGGCAGGAGCGGCGCTTCTGTTCGCATTGTTCCACTATATGGGGCCCGCCGGGGAACCTTTCGATTGGAACTCATTTGGCTATCGCAGCGTTGCTGGGGTATTGCTGGGGGCGCTATATCTGGTACGGGGCTTCGGCATAACGGCCTACGCACATACTATCTATGATCTGCTGATTCTGGCAATCAGAACATTAGGACCTTGAAGGAAATAAGCATGCGTAGAATCAAGTCAATTTGGGAACCGGCGCTCTGGCTGCTGCTGGCAACCGGTCTGGGCGCCCAGACCGCGAGCCCCTTTACCAGCTTTGAGGTCTTTATATATCCGGAATACGACCACCCCGGAGTGGGTATTTATGTGGAGGGCTCGATCAAGCCGGGAGAGTATCCCCGTTTCCTGGAGATGCAGGTCCCGCTGGAAACCACCGTTGCCCTTGTGCGCAAACAGATAGAAGGGATCGAGACCAGTGAGCGGATAGAAATTCAACAGCGCGACGGCCGGGCCTATCTTCCCCTGGAACTGACCGAACCCCAATTCCAGATCCAATACTATTTCAACCCTTTCAGCGGTGAGGGATCAGAGCGCAGTTTCACCTTCGAGCTTATCACGAATGAAATTTTGCCTGAATGGCATCTTACAATTCAACAGCCCGCCAAGGCGGATAATTTTCGGCACTCGCTGGAAGCAGCTGAGGAGCTCGATGGAGACTTCGGCCTGAAATTTTATCGCCAGCACGTCGAAGGCTTGGGACCCGGAACGCCCTACTCGGTGCGGGTTTCTTACCGTAATCCCAGTGGCGAGCTCACCATGGATATTGTCAAAGCCATCATGCAGCAACAGGGTGAGGCTCGGCCCGATCACACGGCGCCGGCCAGCCCCCGTTCCAAGCTGCCACTGGTGGCCAGTGTTATGCTTCTGATGGGTGTGGCTCTCTTCGCGGGCCTCAAGTTCATGGGGCGGCGCACGGAGGCGGCCAGTGGCCCCGCAGTCTTACCTGAAGCGAGCCCAGCGGCCTCTAATACACATAAGCCGGAAGCTGCTAAAAAATTCTGCACCGGTTGCGGCACACTCCTGCGGCCGGGCACCAAATTCTGCGCCAGCTGCGGAAAGGCGGTCTGATGTATCCGGAATTGCTGCACCTGGGTCCCTTTGTGGTTTCGTCGT
>JADFMC010000156.1 GCA_022564085.1 Fidelibacterota bacterium
GGCGGTCAAAGGGCAAACAACCCCCTGGCCGGCAGTGTGAACAAAGCCTCAAGTGCCGGCGGTGGCTCCAGATCAGGTCCCACCCAGCGGCGGGGCAGCGTCCGGAAGGCCAGTGGCGATTCGGGCAGTTCCCGGGCCAAAAGTGCGGATTCTTCTTCCGGCAATAGCGGCCATAAGCAGGCCCGCAAACGCTCACGCAAAAAATAACCCCCTGATACATGATCTATCCTCGCCCCGTTCTATCTGGTCTGCGGTATCTGGCGTTGCCATTGGCTATCTTGACAGCCGCGACCATGAGCGGACAAACCGCTGTGGATGCCGTGCGGCCATTCTGGGGTATCAGCAGTCCCGGCGGACGGGCCAGCGGCTTGGCCCAGGCCTTCACCGGCGTCGCTGATGACGCCACTGCCATTACATTTAATCCGGCCGGCCTGGCCCACCTGACCGCCGCTGAGTTCAACATCAGCTTAGGGCACTTGAACTCCACCACCGTAGTCACCGAAGCCGGCAAACGCTCCAGCACCTCGATTGCCGCCACCCGCCTGGGCAATCTGGGCCTAGTGGTGCCGATCCCCCAGACGCGGTTCACCTGGGCGGTGGGCTACCAGCAGGTAAGGGCCTACGACCGGCGGCGGGAAATCACGCTGGGCAGCGGCTCCCAGACCCGCCTGGAAAGCATCACTGAAGAGGGCGCCATGGGAGCCTTCTCGCTGGGCGTGGCATACCAATCCTCGCCCAAACTGGCCATCGGAGTGAGTTTAGACCTGCTGATCGGTAACAGCGATTACACCGAAAATATCACTTTTACCGCTCTACCCGATTCCCATGATTTCGCTACTATAAAGCCGGATTACCGGGGCATCAACCTGGGGCTGGGCCTGCTTTTGGCGCCGATCCCGCAATGGCGCATCGGGCTGTTGCTGCGCACGCCGCAGAAAATCAACGTCGAGGAACTTTACACAGACTCTTACCTTGAGGGAGATTGGGAGACCTATAACTATTCCGCCCGCAGCTCTTACTACCTACGCGGCGGTACTTCCTACACCCTGGGCCCATGGTTGCTGGCGGGTGATGTCTATTGGTTCGATTACTCCCAGATTGAATTCGAGTCGGACCTGTACGACGGCAATATTCCTATCGACCTGGAGATCAACCAAACACTGCGCAGCAGCTACAACAGCGTCATCGGATGGGCCGTGGGCGGTGAGCTGCTTTTACCAGGATATAACATCAAGCTGCGGGGCGGTTACCGGCTGGACCCCGCTTTCTATCCCTCCAATGGCTACGATGCCAACCAGCGAACTATCGCCCTGGGTTTCAGCCTGGTACCGGTGCCGGCACTCAAACTGGACTTCACCTACACCCGGACCACCTGGGAAAACAACTCGAATGAGAGTCTCACCGCCGGCAATCTGGCCCTCGGGCTGGCCTACCGACTATAGCCGGCCGGGTATTTTACCATTCAGCCCGGGCTCGCGCGCCCGGCTATCACGTGCAGCGGTCGCCATACTCCTATTGGCATTGCCATTGCAACTCAAGGGAACGGATGCTACCGGTCAGGACATTCCCTCGCCGGCGGAAGTGCGGGCGGTCCACCAGCAGGAGGCCGCCGCCAAGATGGAGGCCCTCCAGCTCCAGCGGCTGATGAAAGTACCGCCGGGAGATCCCGCCCAACTTTTATACGATGCCCGCTACTACCGGTTGGATCTGCGACTCGACCCGGCGGGACCGTCACTATCCGGTACGGTCCAGGTCCGGGGAACGGCACTGGTAGACGGCCTGAGCCTGGTAGTATTGGACCTGCTGGGTAACATGGTGGTGGACTCGGTTTCCGGCGACGCCGGCGAGTTCACCCACAGCGCCGATCTGCTCCACGTGCCGTTGAGCCAACCGGTTGACAGCGGGGCCGATTTCACTTTCGAAGTCTCTTACCACGGGCAGCCCATTGGGGGATTGGGTTTTACTACCCACGGCGATGACAGCCCGGTGATCTGGTCCCTGAGCGAACCCTATTCAGCTCGGGCCTGGTGGCCCTGCAAGGACACCCCCAACGACAAGGCCGACTCGGTGGATATTATCCTCACAGTGCCCAATGGCCTGATGGCCGTTTCGAACGGCACATTATTTCGAACAACGAGCAACCTTGATGGCACGGTTACCTATCACTGGCAGGAGAACTATCCCATTACCACCTACCTGGTATCGGTGGCGGCTACCGATTATAGGCTAGAAACCGACTGGTTCCGCTACGGGCAGGCCGAATCCCTGCTGGTGGAGTACTACGCTTATCCTGAAAATTCCAGCGCGGCCCGGGCCGGACTGCCCCAGTGCCTGGACATGCTGGGCTATTTCCACCGGATATTCGGCCCTTATCCCTTCCTTGGTGAAAAATACGGCGTGGCCCAATTCCCCCCGGCGGGCGGCATGGAGCACCAGACCATTAGCAGCCAGGGCCATTTCGGCGAGGTGCTCACCGTGCACGAGCTGGCCCATCAGTGGTGGGGTGATAAAATCACTAATGCCGTCTGGGGTGACATCTGGCTGAACGAAGGGTTCGCCTCCTATGCCGAGGCCCTGTATTTCGAGTATAAATACGACCGCGATTTTTACCACGACTACATGAATGGAATGGATAGACCTTTTCCCTATGCTCTCTTCGTGGATGACACCACCTCAGTGGGCCGGATCTTTCATTTCACAGTCTACGATAAAGGGGCCTGGCTGGTGCATATGCTCCGGCACGTGGTGGGGGACTCCACATTTTTCGAGATCCTGCTGGCCTATTCCCATGATCCCCGGTTCGCCTACGGCAACGCCACCTCCGCCGGGTTTCAGGATCTGTGCGAGACCGTGGCCGATACTACCCTGGACTGGTTTTTCAACGCCTGGCTGTACCAGGTGGGCCGGCCCGTGTACCAGGTCCAGTGGGGCGCTACGGAAGTGGACGGTGGCCCGGCGGTGGAACTCACCGTTTACCAGTCCCAGACAGCGGTGAATGGGCTATTCCCCATGCCTATCGACATCGCCATCACCACCGCTGGGGGTGATACGGTGGTGACCATCTATAACGATCAGGAATACCAGACCTTCACCATACCCTTGACCGCGGCGGCGGTTACCCTGGCGCTGGACCCGGACGACTGGATCCTCAAGCAAGTGGAATTCGTCGCCCTGGTCGATCCCAATGACGGCTCAATCGCCTCATTCACCCTGGGCCAGAATTACCCTAATCCCTTTAATGCCCTGACCCGTATCGATTACACGGTGCCTACCACGGCCGAAATGGATCTGCGGATCTACGACCTTTTAGGGCGGGAGGTGACCATCCTGCTTAACAGAACCGAGCACGGCGGCTATCACCATGTTTACTGGGATGGCAAAGACCATTTCGGACGGCCGGTACCCAGCGGGATCTATTTCTACCGCCTGGAGGCCACCGAGCCCGCTGTCAGGTCTCAACCTGTATTCATTGAAACGCGGAAGATTGTACTCCTGCGATAGCCCGCTGATTCCAGGGCACCACAGCAGCACAAGGCTTGGTGGCCACCCTGGCCAGACGTTAAATTCTGTCCTGCTTACGAAGTAAGGAACAAGTGATGACCACCCATAGCTGCCTGCGGACCTACCTCACCAGAAATGAGGCCGAATTGGACCAGGCCCTGTTGAGGAGCTGCGGCTTCGAGACCATTATCCAGGCGGACGACGCCGGCGGCATGCAACCGCATCTACTGTTTGGCAATGGCGGGGTGCGGCTGCTGATCCATTCTTCACAGGCGGACGAGGCCGCTCAAGTCCTGGACGCAACCACCACCGCCGAATGACCGCAGGCCGATGCGGATCGGCCTGTTAGGCATTAAACACTCCATTATCAAATGGCAGCCGGGGCGTCTCCAACATCAAGGAACCTGGCCGGTCGGTCGAGGCCGATATCCGCTCCAGCAGTTTCTTGAACAGGGGGTAAAGGTCGAACGACGAAACGTAAGACTTGTAAAGATCGAGGTTTATGTTATAGATCAATCCCTGCAACTCCTTGTTTTCCTTGACGATTATATTCAGGTTCATCAGGTTGTGAATGACGCTGGCATATCGTTCCAGTGATTGCCCATGACCCTCCTTTAACCGGGTGGTCAACGTTTTAACTTCGAGCTCGTGGGTCCCAGCGTCCACCCCGATGATTTCATGCAGTTTGTGCTGAAACTCCCCCTCGAGTTCCTTTGTTTTCCGGATGTCTTGGGGCTGCTTACGGCGGCGTTCAACCAAGAAAATCTCCTGGCTGAAGTCGGCAAATTGCTGGAATGTCTCCAGGGAACCGGCAATGAACAGCTTCTGCCGGTTTTGATTAAAGACAAATTCGGCCAACTCCGATTTGGATAGTACCTCCAGAACTTGGGAAACCTGCTTCTCCGGTAGCCGCAGGATGTAGGCGATTTTCTGGGTTGTTTGGTCCCACGGGATGCTCACTTGCCCTTGGTCATCGGTGACGCCGCGTCGCAGTAGCATGGCCAGCAGCTCGATGATCTGGTGACCAGGCAATCCCACCCGGTCGGCCTGGGATTGAAGCATGAACATGCGCAGGCGCACCACCATCATCCCGTAGAATGATTGCATCCATTGCGGGACCTCCGTGGTCAACTTGTGGCGAAAAATCATTTTACTGATGACCAGACAAGTTACCTCGGTGACCGCCCGGGCGGTGGCCGACCGCGGTTGGTTGTCCACCAGGGCCATCTCTCCGAACACGGTGCCGGCCGGCAGGTTCTGCAACGGTACCTCCAGGTCGTCGATCGTTTTCGACAAGGCTACTTCGCCGCTTCTGATGATGAACATCTTATCGCCCCGGGCGCCCTCGTGAAAGATCACTTCGTCAGGGCGAAAGGTGATGATTGTCTGGTTTCTGCGGTTGGTGAAGGTCATGGCCAGGTCCTCCTCAGGGTTAACGTTAGCGGTTTACCAAGGACGACATTCCCATGGAGATTGTGCGTCCAGGCAACTTACCCTGCGGGAGGCCATTCGTCTGTGATATAAGTTACAGAACCGTGCCTGAGAATCAGGTCCGTGACATTGGTCACAAAAGAGCAGGAAATTAAATGAGAGGTCGGGGGGGAGTCCTACTCCCCGATAATCTTCACCAGCACCCGCTTGCGCCGCCGGCCGTCGAACTCGCCGTAGAATATGCGCTCCCAGGGGCCGAAGTCCAGGCGGCCGCCGGTGATGGCCACCACCACCTCACGCCCCATGATCTGGCGCTTATGGTGGGCGTCGCCGTTGTCCTCGCCGGTGAGGTTATGGTCGTAGCGCGACAAAGGCTCGTGGGGGGCCAGCTCTTCCAGCCAGCGCTGGTAGTCCCGGTGCAGCCCCGGCTCATCGTCATTGATAAACACTGAGGCGGTGATGTGCA
>JADFMC010000157.1 GCA_022564085.1 Fidelibacterota bacterium
CTGCTGGGGAAGGCTATCGACCTGTTGGAGGGGCTGGTGGTCTACCCCCAGCGGATGATGGACAACCTGAAGTTGACCGGGGGACTGATATTCAGCCAGAATGTGCTGTTGGCGCTGGTCAACAAGGGGCTGACCAGGGAGCAGGCCTATGCCCTGGTGCAGCGGCCCGCCATGCAGGTTTGGGAACAGGGGGGAGATTTCAAGCGGTTGTTGCAGGAAGACCGGGAAATTAGCGGCAAATTGCCCGCGGAGGAATTGGAGGCCTGTTTCAACTATGATAATTTAGGACGCAGCGTGGAGGCCATATTCAAACGGATTGGCCTGGAATAGGCTGCGGCCAGCTACATAAACCAGCGGTGGGAACCTCACCCCCGTCCTGCGGCCGTCCCCTCTCCTTAAGGAGAGGGGCGACACGAAGTGTCTGGGGTGAGGTTAAACGGAACGTAGCCGCACCAGTAGTAGAAAAGAAGGTTTAATATTTCAGGAGAACTCCTATGAAAAAAGGACCAATGCTATACGAGGGCAAGGCCAAGCAAGTCTTTGCCACCGACGATCCCGATCTACTGATCCAGCACTTCAAGGACGACGCCACCGCCTTCGACGGCACCAAGAAGTCCACCATCGCCTCCAAAGGGGTGGTGAACAACGCCATCTCGAGCCACATGTTTTCGCTGTTGGCGGAGCAGGGGGTGCCCAACCACTTCGTGGAGAAACTGAGCGACCGGGAGATGCTGATCAAGGCGCTGAAGATGATCCAGGTGGAGGTGATCATGCGCAACGTGGCCGCCGGCAGCATCTGCAAGCGTTACGGCATCGAGGAGGGCCGGGTTTTTGATGAGCCCATACTGGAACTGTACTATAAAAGCGACCCGCACCATGACCCGTTGATGAACACCGAACACGTGGTGCAGTTCGACCTCTGTTCGCTGGAGACCCTGGACGAAATCAGCGGCTATGCCCGGCGGATCAACGTGTTGATGCGCGAGTTCTTTCGCGGGATCAACGTCACCCTGGTGGACTTCAAGCTGGAATTCGGCATGGCTGGCGACCAGCTGCTGTTGGGGGACGAGATTTCACCTGACACCTGCCGTTTCTGGGACTTGAAAACCGGTGAGAAGCTGGACAAGGACCGCTTCCGTTTCGACCTGGGCCGGGTGGAGGAGGTCTACCAGGAGATGCTCAGCCGGGTCACCGGGGCCTGACATGGCGGTGGAGGGACGGATTATTCTCCTGCCGTTGCTGGGCATGACTATGGCGCTGAGTGTCTGGTTGCTGTTGGCGCCGCATCCGGTCCTGAAGGGACTGGCCCTGCTGGGGTGGTCGCTGGTGATCTTCTCGCTGATGTTCTTCCGTGACCCGCACCGGGAAATACCGCCCGACGCCCAGGCGTTTCTATCCCCGGCTGACGGCAAGGTAGTGGAGATCAAACCGATCGGGCGGGATGATCATATCGGTGGGGAGGCGCTGCAGATTTCAATATTCCTGTCGATTTTTAACGTGCATGCCCAGCGGGTGCCATTTGACGGGGAAGTGACCGCCACCGACTACCGGCCCGGGAAGTTTCTGGCGGCTTTCAACCACCGGGCCAATGAGGAAAACGAACAAGCGCTATCCTTTTTCAAGGCAAATGGCGGTAACTTCATCATTAAGCAGATCGCTGGACTGGTGGCCCGCCGGGTGATCAACTATATGCACACCGGCCAACAGGCACAGCGGGGAGAGCGATTGGGATTCATCCGGTTCGGCTCGCGGGTGGTTATCATCCTGCCCGCGGACTTCGATGTGCGGGTCAAAGTTGGCGACCGGGTGAGCGGGACAACTAGTATTATCGGGTATTTTGCAACATGAAGATCACCAGACAAATGAGGAAGATCAGGCGGCCCATCAAGAAGGATTATATCCCCAGCCTGTTCACTCTGTTGAATATGTTTCTGGGATTTCTAGCTATTATCAGCGTGGTCGAGGGATTTTACATCCGGTCGGCCTACCTGGTGATGGCGGCCGGCATTTTCGACGCTCTGGACGGTAAACTGGCCCGCTGGATCCATGTGCCTTCCGCGTTCGGGATGGAACTGGACTCACTGGCCGACCTGGTTTCCTTCTCCCTGGCCCCGTCGCTGATGATCTGGGCCATATTTACCCGTGACTTGCACCCGGTGCTGGGGGCCGCTATCGCCGGGGCGCCCCTCATTTTCGGGGCGTTGCGCCTGGCCCGTTACAATGTGGACCAACACAGCAAGCCCAAGCCCTATTTCGAAGGGCTGCCGGCCCCCGTGGCAGCCTTTGTTATTGTGGCCTTGGTGTTGTTTTATCAACCCCTGGAGGAAGTGAGCGCGGCCAAAGTGGTGTTGCCCATGGTGATGGTGGTCTCCTTCCTGATGGTCAGCCAGATCAGGTACACCAAAACACCGGCCCTCTCGTTGCGGGCCGGACCGGTGAACACCGTCTTTCTGTTGGTAATTACCACCACCTTGCTCCTTACATTTTTTGTTGACGGACGATTCCTGTTGCCGCTGATCACACTCTACCTGTTGATCGGGATTGTGCGCTGGATGACCCGTACCGATAGGGCCGTAGATTTTCAGTCGGTGGAGGAAGAGCTTTGATAGCTCACGTGTATATCACCCCTAAGGAGGGCATCCTGGACCCCCAGGGGGAAACAGTGGGCCAGGCGCTACGGAACCTGGGCATCGATAAAGTGGCCGCTGTCAGGGTGGGTAAATATATCGAGATCGACCTGCCGGGTATGGCGCGGGCCGGGGCGGAGAAGGTGACCCGGGAAGCCTGTGAACGGTTGCTGGTGAATCCCAATATCGAGAGCTACACATTTGAAGTAGTCAAGGGCGACTGATGCGATTCGCCGTGCTGGTCTTTCCAGGGTCGAACTGCGACTACGATGCCTACCACGTGGTGCGGCAGGTGCTGGGAGAGCGGGCGGAGTTTATCTGGCACCGGGAGGCCTCCCTGGACGGCTTCGATGTGGTGATCATACCGGGAGGCTTTTCGTACGGTGATTACCTCCGAACCGGAGCCATCGCCAGCCTATCGCCAATCATGGAGGCGGTGCGGCAATTCGCCTCCGCCGGCGGGCTGGTGCTGGGCATCTGCAACGGGTTCCAGATACTGATCGAGGCCGGCCTGCTGCCCGGGGCGCTGATCAGCAACAGCGGTCTGCGCTTTATCAGCCGGCAGATATATCTACAGCCCGAGGGTAGCGGCGACCCCTTCACAGCCGGCCTGGACACCGGCCGGAGCTACGCCATGCCCATCGCCCATCAGGCTGGGAACTACCTGGTCTCGCCGCAGGAGCTGGAGCAGCTGGAAAAGAATGAGCAAATCGCCTTCCGCTATGTGACGGCCGCAGGTGAGCGCACCGCGGATGCCAACCCCAACGGATCCTGCGCCAATATAGCCGGTGTGCTCAACCGGGAGAAGAACGTCATGGGAATGATGCCCCATCCGGAACGGGCGGCGGAGGCGGTATTGGGGTCGGTGGACGGACTGGCCCTGTTCGAATCGATCATTGGACGGAGCTGATGGCATTCGGCGATTACCGGAAACGCTCGGTGGGGATGATCTTCATTTCCCTGATCCTGGGCGCCGCGGTGGGGACTATCCTTGGGGAGGTGCTGGGAGTGACGCTACCCGAGGGGGTGGTGAAGCAGTTCTTTCTCCAGTCGGTGAGCTGGGGCATCAGCCCGGTGACCCTGGACCTGCTGGTGGTGACGGTCACATTCGGTTTGCGGGTCAAGTTCAATATCAGCAGCGTGTTGGGGCTGGGCGCGGTCTATTATTTCCTGCGCTACTTTCGCTGAGCGCCAGAGGAGCCGGCCAGTGCGCGAACAATTATTTAGGAGGCTGACATGTCGTTAGGCTTTGGCGAAATACTGGTTATACTGTTCATCGTCCTGTTGCTGTTCGGGGCCAAGAGGCTCCCCGAGCTGGCCAAGGGTTTGGGCCGCGGGTTGCGGGAATTCAAACAGGCCACCAGTGAAATCCAGGACGAGATCAAATCGGCGACCGACCTGGACGAACCGGTGAATAAAGTGGAATCCAAGCCCGCCGGGGAAGGGGACAAGTAAGGTCCCCAGCTCGCTTTGACCGCCGAGATTCGCAGCCGGCTGGAGCAGTTCCCGGCCGCCCTGGCGGAGCGGCAGGCGCTCAACGCCGTAATTGCTGACATATCCCAACTGGCCTTGGCAGGCTTGGATCAGGCCGGGCGCGGTCCCCTGGAGGGCCGTCTCATGGCTGTCAAGGACAACCTGAACTTAGTAGGCACTGCCACCACCTGCGCCTCCCGCATTCTGGCAGGATACATCTCGCCCTATACCGCCACCCCGGTGCAGCGGCTGCTGGACGCCGGGGCCTCCATCGCCGCCAAGACCAACTTAGATGAGTTCGCCATGGGTTCTTCCACGGAGCATTCCTGCTTCGGTCCCACCCGCAACCCCCACGATCCCGAGCTGGTGCCCGGTGGTAGCAGCGGCGGTTCGGCGGTGGTGGTGGCCACCGGACTGGTGGACATGGCCCTGGGCAGCGACACCGGCGGTTCGGTGCGACAGCCGGCGGCCTTTTGCGGCGTCTACGGACTCAAGCCTACCTACGGCCGGGTCTCGCGCTACGGATTGGTGGCCTTCGCCTCCTCGTTCGACCAGGTGGGGGTGTTTGCCACGACCACCGAGGACACCGCCCGGGTGTTCGAAGTGATAGCCGGGCACGATCCGTTAGACAGCACATCCGCCCCGGAGCCGGTGACGACCTTTGCCTACGATGCTGAGCGGGCCGGCCAATTGACGGTGGGTATTGCCCCGGAATACGGGGAAGGGGTGGAACCGGAAATTCAGGACCGGCTGGACAGCCTGATAACCTTCCTGGAAGGGGCCGGGCTGAGGGTCAAAGAAGTCTCGTTGCCGCACACGGAATACGGCATAGCGGCCTACTACGTCCTCACTACCGCCGAGGCTTCCTCCAACCTGGCGCGCTTCGACGGTGTGCGCTACGGGTTGCGGCAGCACAAGGAGGATGACCTGGAGGCGTTGTACAGCGATACCCGCAGCGCAGGTTTCGGTCCGGAGGTGCAACGCCGGATCATGCTGGGGACCTATGTGCTTTCGGCCGGCTACATGGATAAATACTATACCCGGGCGCAACGGGTGCGCCGCCTGATCAAGGAGGACTTCAGCCACATCTTCGGGGAGGTGGACCTGCTGTTGACCCCCACGGCCCCCACATTCCCCTTTCCCATCGGCGGCCGGGTGGAAGACCCGTTGGCCATGTACCTGGGGGACGTGTTTACCGTCCCCATGAGCCTGGCCGGTGTGCCGGCTATGAGCATCCCCGTGGGCAGTTCGGGCAACGGGCTGCCGGTGGGGTTGCAACTGAGCGCC
>JADFMC010000158.1 GCA_022564085.1 Fidelibacterota bacterium
CCACTACCTCAATGTTGTGCTTCTTGTTCTTGTGCAGGATAATGCGCTCCGACAGGTCCCTGATCCGGCCGTCCACCCGCACCCGAACAAAGCCCTCCTTGCGGATCTGCCGCAGCACATCCTTATATTCCCCTTTGCGGCCCCGCACCACCGGCGCCAGCAGCTGGATTCGGGTACCTTTCGCAAACGCCAGGATGTGATCCACCATCTGCTGGATGGTCTGGCGGGTCACCGGCCGGCCGCATTTGTAGCAATGGGGCTCCCCGATACGGGCATACAGCAGGCGCAGGTAGTCGTAGATTTCGGTGATGGTGCCCACGGTGGAGCGGGGATTGCGGCTGGTGGACTTCTGCTCGATGGAGATGGCCGGTGACAACCCCTCGATGTAGTCCACGTCGGGCTTCTCCAGCAGCCCCAGAAACTGGCGGGCGTAGGACGAGAGAGACTCCACGTAGCGCCGGTGGCCCTCAGCGTAGATGGTATCGAAGGCCAGGGAACTTTTGCCCGAGCCGGACAATCCGGTGATTACCACCAGTTGGTTGCGGGGAATGACCACATCTATGTTCTTGAGGTTGTGTTCCCGCGCCCCCCGGACGTGAATTTGCTCTGCGTGGTAGGCTTTCATCGAGCTGGTAAAGCTAGCATGCTTGAAGCGGGAGGGAAAGGGGAAACTGGCGTTTTCGCTGGCAGCGGTTCCATACCTGTGCCACAGAACCCGGACCTCCGCGCTGGGCTGAGGCGTGCCTGGTATATGGTATAGTTATTTGCCCACCAGCACCCGATCGCCAGCGCTGGATTTCCCGCCCGTCGGGTAGTTGACCGCCACCCAACGGTCAAGTACGGCGGCCCCGGTCGGTAGTAAACTTCACTGGGCCGGCCCTGCCACCAGACGAGACTATCAAACTTGTCGGCCGCCGAGCTTGAGCTGCGCCAGACAGCTAGAAATTGGGGCAGCACCATAAATACGGTTGAACTAGGACGATTTTTAAATGAACTTTGTACTAGCTGCGCGGCCGGGACAGAACACAGTTAAGCCACATAGGGACCTTAGCATTACCTGCCTGGCCAGTTAAAATAGTTTAAAGGAGATACTCTTACATGGAGCAACAGGAAAAAGAAATTATTTTCAGAGCCTTACAAGCCAAGAACGCCGTTCCCGCTTGTCCGCGATGCAAGGGTACCGGCCATGATCTCGTCGGCTACAACTTGCAACCGGTCTACGACAGCCCCCGTATGACCCCTGAGGCTCCGCCATCGGTACCCACGGTGCTGATGCTTTGTGTCACTTGCGGGAATCTAACCCAGCACGTGCTTTCCTCCATCGGGGTGCAAGTCTGATAGGGAAGTTTTTCACCATCCTGCACCCGGGCTGCCCGGTGACCGGCGCCACTGCCATAAATTGGCGTGCTTTATCACCGATTATAGGGGGATGCTACCCAAAGTGCGAATAATCGGTGTATAACATGCGGTGGAATATCGTTACTCAGGGGATTTCCTTCGGCACAGCCCTGGCCATCGCCATATCCTGGTCCCTCAACCATTCGGTGCTCTGGGCCATAATCCATGGTGTGTTCTCCTGGCTATATGTGGTATATTACATAATCCGATATTAACCGAATTCTTAGAGAACATCCCATAGACAGCTCCATATACCGCACTTGTCATTCCCCACCCCTTAAGTGTGGCATTAACCAGGGCTCTACCGCCCAGCTGATACAGACCGGAAACAAAAAATAGGAGTCTTAATGGGCGGCCAGAATTCATACAATTACGAAGACCTGCTCCGCAGCGGAGATGGGACCCTCTTTGATATCGATGCGGCCCGGCTGCCTACTCCTGACATGTTAATGATCAGCCGCATCGTGGACATTACAGCAGATGGGGGTAATTATAACCATGGCCATGTAGTGGCGGAATTGGATATCGATCCCGATTTATGGTTTTTTAAGTGCCACTTCAAAACCGATCCTGTGATGCCCGGTTGCTTGGGGCTGGATGCTCTGTGGCAGCTGAGTGGCTTTTTTCTGGCCTGGGCCGGGTACAAGGGCAAGGGCCGGGCTCTGGGAGTGGACACGGTCAAATTTAGAGGCCAGGTATTGCCTACTTCCCAGCTGGTCACTTATACAATCGATGTCCGCCGGATCATCGACCGCAAACTGACCATGATTACCGCAGACGGTACCGTTGCGGTCGATGGACGCCAGGTCTATACCGCCAGCAAATTGCGTGTCGGGCTGTTCGAGTCCACCGATAATTTCTAGCCTGGCCAGCGCCATCCAATTCCGCTAACAACATGCCGTGTGATGCTCGCAGCCCGGCAGGAGCTGATTTCTATTGGCAGGGGACCGGCTAATCGACTATATTAAGAGGGCTACGGATTCTGTTACAACCTGCTACCTGGCCGTTGCCACGACAACATTTGCCGACAGGTAGTAATTAAGCGGAGGGAATGGAAATGGCTACCTTTTTCATGTTCGGAACCTATAGCGCCGATGCCTTAGCCGGCATCAGTGCCGCGCGTACCAAGCAGGCCACCGCAATCATAAGCGACAACGGCGGCCAGGTGCAATCCATGTACGCCACGCTCGGCGACCAGGACTTAGTGCTGATAGTGGATTTTCCCGATACCCAACGGGCCATGAAGGCCTCCATCGCCCTGTCCAGGATAACGGATATTGCCTTTACCACAGTGCCGGCCATTGCGGTGGATGAATTCGATAAGCTGATACAGGCCGGCTGACCTCACTGCTATATAGTCAGCCGATCATTGGGCCGGCGACAGCCATAATCGCCACGACCTTGTCTCTGTTGTGGCTTGAAAGGGGACCCTGATGATAGTTCCTTTCGGCGAGTTGTTCATCCGGAACGCCGACGGCTCCTATTCCCCCACCAAGCAGCTTGACATCGGCGGGGTACCGATGGATACCAGTATCCGTTTCTTTCCCGGTGTGGCCTATATGGGGGTCGACATCGCCACGTACATCGACAAGCAACTAGACGTGGAACAACTTCACGGCGGGACCATCGCCATCCAGCGAATCTTAGGCTGACTACCGGTCGCCGCCAGCAGCTGAGCATAATTTGTTGCCCTAGCCGTCACCCCCAGTCGACCGCCCGTCCTCCGGTTTCCCTCAGTTGTGCTCCCCGGCGCCTCTATATTCCTGGAAAAAGCTGCACTCCATGGAATACGGAGGACGCACCATGATTGCTTGTTTCATGCACGGCGATTACACTTTCGAAGCGCAGGAAAAGAACAGTGCGGACCGCCGCCAGTTGGTAGTCATCTACATCTACAAGGCCGGCTGAGAGATCAAGTCCAGGTATGGCCTGATGGGCGATCGCGACCAGGTGTTCATCGGCGACTTCCCCCATATCATCCAGGCCATCAAGGCCTACATCATTTTGACCAACCTGACCGGAATCATTTTTGCCTACGCCCCGGGAAGGCAGCGGGAAATGACTTGATCATTTACCTGTTGACAATAGGCACACAAAGCATTACCTTTGGGCGTGAAAGCATTTGTCTGGGATGACACTAAAAACAAGAAACTAAAAGCTGAACGCGGCGTATCCTTTGAGGAGGTCGTGACAGCAATCGAACAAGGATCATTAATCGAGGTAATTGAAAATCATAATCAAGACAGATATCGCCACCAACAAGTATTTATTGTAGAAATCAAACAATACGCGCATTTAGTTCCCTTTGTTGAGAGCGAGCAGGAAGTGCTTTTAATAACTATTATTCGCAGCCGGAAAGCGACCAGGAAATATTTAGGGAAAGGCTATGTCAAAAATTAAACTTGATCCTGAAGAGCAGCAGCTACTTGATTCCTATGAAGACGAAGAATGGGTACCCATTCGGGACCAGGGCGGCGTCCGGGCACGCTTCGCCGCAGTCGCAGCAGCTTCTCATCGGAAAGACCAACGGATAAATATCCGACTGACGGCCCGAGACTTGGATCAAATCCGCGTACGGGCACTGGAAGAGGGTATACCCTACCAGACTCTTATCGGCAGTATCCTGCACAAATACGTAACCGGCCGGCTAGTGGAGACCCGTTAGAGCGCTCATCTTTTTCGCAGCCAGCCTTTCCAGGTACTAAATTCCTCCTCAATTGACACAGCAATCGATCAAGGATACTACCGTTACTCTAAACGCCGGAAACAACCCCTTCCTGGCCCTAGTGGCCCTACGCGCGGTAATCTTCGACACGGGGTTGACCGACCTGTAATCAGGCTCGTACGTTGTTATAAAGTGCTTTTATGACTAGCTTCCACGGACGGTTATCCGACGAAAGGGGATCAGTATGGAAATTAAAAAATCATTTATTGTCGACGATGACGGTGAGGTTCAATCCGTTATATTGGACTATAAATCATATAAGAAGATTGAGGAGCTGCTTCTGGATTACGGTCTACTGAGAGCCATGGAGGAGGTGGCTGAAGAGGAGGAAATTGACCTGAAAGAAGCCAAGGTACAACTCCATTTCACTGAATGAAGGTTGCCTTCAAGCGAACCTTTTTGAAGGATCTGGAGAAATTGCCCCGTGATGCTTATCAGGAAATCGCCCGGCTGGTTCTCTACGAATTTCCCAAAGCAACTCGTGTCCGGGACATTAAGAGCGTGAAAAAGATAGCCGGTGAAAAGAATTACTTTAGAATTCGCATCGGATATTATAGAATTGGCTTTGAAGTTCGGAACGATGAGTTGGTATTGATGCGAGTCCTGCACAGGAAGGACATTTACCGATACTTCCCTTAACCTCCCGGTCCTGAGCAAAACTATCAGCCAGCTCCCACTTCAAATGGTGCACAGTGGCGGCATTGGCCTGGGAATCATTCACAACCTGGACCCTAATGGGATTTATGATACAATGTAACTGGGGGAAATAAAACACGAACGGCTGTATCTGATTTTAATAGCGGCGGACATTTGAAATCTGAACAAAGAAGGAACTTTTTAGGTTTTGGACCCTGAAAGACTCACAATGAACATAGACGATCATCCCTTCCTGGCCCTCGCGGCTCAACGCGTGGTCATCTTCGATGGCGCCACGGGAACCAATCTCCAGGAACTCGATCTGACCCTGGACGACTTCTGGAATAACGAGGGTTGTAACGAGATCCTGGTACGCTCCCGGCCCGACGTGGTGCGCGAGCTGCATGCATCCTTCCTGGAAGTGGGCTGCGACGTGGTGGAGACCAACACTTTCGGCGCCTCGGCGGTGGTATTGGCCGAGTATGGCCTGGACGACCAGGACCAAGCCCTTAATGAGGAGGCCGCCCGGCTGGCCAAGGAGGTGGCCGAAGACTTCTCTACCCCGGATCACCCCCGCTTCGTGGCTGGCTCCATGGGTCCGG
>JADFMC010000159.1 GCA_022564085.1 Fidelibacterota bacterium
CTCTACTTCGGCATCATGTGGGGCGTGAATGTTCCTGAGTACGGCCGTGGTATCCTGACGGCGGAAGGCCACGCCGGCGGCCTTATGGACCGGCTGATCCTTGGCCAGGAGCACCTGTGGCGAGCCCGGAGTTACGACCCCGAAGGCACGGTTTCAACTTTACCCGCCATCCTTTCGGCCTTCCTGGGGCTCCAGTTTGGCCGGGTACTGATCGAGCACCCGGACCATCAAGCGCGTATTAATAAATGGCTCTTATATTCGGCCACTCTAATGTTTCTGGGCTTGGTGGCGGACAACCTGATAATCCCGGTGAACAAACAACTCTGGACCCCCAGCTACGCCCTACTCATGGGCGGCATCGGGGGCTTCCTGCTGACAGTTACATACTGGATTATCGATGTGAAAGGGTATCAGAACTGGTCCCGTCTGTTTGCAATGATGGGGATGAATCCGTTGTTTATCTTCTGGTTCTCCGGCTTCCTGGTCCGTACCCTGATGATTACCAAGATTGACACAGCCGCCGGGGAAAAGTCACTTTGGTCCCTGTTATATTTAAAGGGCTGGGGCGCCATGTTGCCCGATTACCCGGCCTCACTGGCCTTCGCCCTGACCAATGTAGCTTTCTGGCTCCTGGTAGGCTGGGTGATGTACCGGCGGCGCTGGTTCGTGAAGATCTGATGACGGGCTCTGATCCCCCCGGGGCGCGCATCATCTATTGACCAAGGAGCCGTTTGATCCCCTCTTCAGGGGATATAGTGCCCGAATTGTTCTCCTCATCTCATAACCTTGCAATATTGAGCCCGGCCCCTCTTAATGGGGCCAGCTATCGGGGCGAATATATTGGGGATCGTGGACGTATCGATGGCCTTATTAACCACACTGCATCAAGCCGGTATTGGATCAGGGCCGGGGCGCTCCATTTGCCCCCTTCCTGTAGTTCAACCCCCGTCGGACAGGTGGACCACGGCGGCTCCCCGGTGCTCATCGATCCAGGACAGCAGCTGATAGTTATTGGGCTCGTATGGTCCAAGGGAGAGACGGTTGGCCAGCGCCAGGAGGCTTTACTCGAGGCAGTCCGGACCGCTATTGCGCAGATTTAACGGTTAATGCCCCTATTTCAGCAACATCATCTTCCGGGCCAGGCTGGTCGATTGTGGCACCCCTGCCGTCGGCGGGACAAGCAGGCGGTAGATATACAGGCCGGCGGCCACCTGGCGGCCATGGTCATCCCGGCCATCCCAACTGATACTATGGCGGCCCGGCTCCAGCGTGGCGCTGGTCAGTTGCCGCACGGCTCGCCCCAGCAGATCGTAAACGACAATTCGCACCGGCTCACGCCGCGGCAGGGCAAACTCGATGGTGGTGCCGGGATTGAAGGGGTTGGGGTAGTTGGGGTAGAGGACGTAGTCGCTGGGCAACCGGCTGGCCGTTTCCGTCGCCAGTGGGCGGTACTGGACAATCCGCAGGTCATCGAAATAGAGGGTGCCGGATGGCGCTGCTCCAGGCACGTACGTAAGTTGGAAACTATCGAAGCGCATGGCGCCATCCAGGTTGCCATCGCCCAGCCAGCTGCCGGTACCATCATTGGCCATGTCCCATGACACCAGTTTCCAACCGATCCAGTCGATAGTATACCAGGGACTGACTTCATGATATGCCTCTGCCGTTGCAGGCAGATTATCATCAACACAGAAACGCAGCAGGTTGCCGCTGCCGTCGCCGAAGACATAGGCCTGCATTATATAGCTGCTGTTGAACTGTATGCTGCGGGGAGCACCGCCGGAGAGGTATTCCCTTAAAAGAAACTCCGTAGCCGTCGTATCCCAGGCGTAGTTGAGTTGCATGGAAGCAGTACTTGCAGTAAGTAGATTTAGCACCGTCTGGCTCGCAGCTCTTGAGTTGCCGCTCCCTGCTAGCCCAAGATTGCTGCCACTGGCGGTCGGCTGCCACCAGTTGGTGGTCACCGCCGATTCAAAGTTATCAATCGACGTTACATCCTCGGTGGTTGCGCCGGTGGTGAAATTGAATACCCGCAGATCGGTAACCTTATTACCCAGCAGATCCCGCAGGCCCGGCCAGACCCACAGCACATACCGGGTGTTGCCTGCCAGGGGCTCATCCAGGAAGTAGTGCAACACACTGCGGTCGGCCACGGTATAATGATCCACCGTGCCGGGGACGATCACTCCGCCGGGGGCAACCAGGTCGAGTCTGTCTCCAGTGGCTGTGCAGTCCATGACGGCTTCATCGTAGGTCAGGGCAATCAGTGGCAGAAGTTCTACCCCCGCCGAGCTAGGTATAGGATATAGTGCGATAGGCTGCGGCGGAAATAGGTCCGCTGGTCCCGTGCGAAAGTTGACGGTTAGGTCGTCCCCTCCGTTGCCGTCGCCGTTGCCGTCAAAGGGGTGCCCATAGGCATCCAGGGCTGTGCCACCGATGCTGAAAGTGTACGGGGTGAGGAAATCGAGGGTGTCGGGAGTGAACGTCATCCGGCGGTTGCCGTCGGACCAGGCGAAGGCGCCGCCGACGTTACCGGGAGCCGTAAAGGCCGCCTCCACCGTGGGGGCATCCATGGGACGGCTGAAATTTATGACAATATTATTCCAGGCCGGGAACAGGCTATCACCCTCGGCGGGTACGGAATTGGTCATATAGGGCGGACGGCTGGAAAGCAGCTGCACGTCGCGGAAAGTGAAGAAAGAACCTACCACGAGGACTAGGGTAGTATCCGGGTAATACCCAGGAGCGGAAACCACCAGTTCCAATTCCAGCGCTGCATCAACAAGATAAACTTCAGGAATTCCATCGAGAAAATAGAATCCATTATGAAGCTGGTCGGGATCGTTGGAGTACTGGTAGAACAGGGACTCATAGGTATCGGTGGTGTCGCTCAGCCCCCCAGCAGCAGCCACGGCGCCGTTAATGGGAATAGCGCTCTCTTTGTCCTTGATGATACCCGTTAAAATTCCTACCGTTGGCCAGGCGATATTATGGTAATCCAGAATGGACCAGTAAAAAGTATAGGCTTCCAGACGTTGCCAGGTGGCGCTCATTTTCAGCTGGTTTTGGGTAGGGTGGGTATGGAAACCGGCTTCACTGAGTTCCGATTGCATTGTGGTGAGTCGATTGACAGCTAGGTAAGGACAGTTGTTGCCGCCATAAAAATCGCAGTCCCCAAACGAGTCGGTGGCGGGAATCCGCATGCCCCTGGATAGCTTGTCCAGCATTAAGCTGCTCATGGCCTTCCCGCCAATTGGTGCTTTTTCGTCGCCATTGGATTTTTGTCCCCACAACATTAGAACATTATTGGCAGTGGATGAGCCGTCGTTACTGTGGAGCGAGTGGTACCAGGAGGCCTGCAGGCTGTTGGCCATATCGATGCGCTGCAGCAGGCTTTGGGATCGATCCATGGTGGCCATATCTTGATCGGTCATGCGTGACATGTAGACAGTATCTATATCAGTGGTGGTCAATAAAAGGTCGCGTAGTTGCAGCCCCACTCGTAATTGGCATTCGGGCTCCGAGTAGCCGAATAAACCCACATTCTGCTCAGTGCCGGCATGGCCGGGATCAATAAAAATATCCCACCCGCTCAAGCCGGTAACCTGGGCCGAAAGAGAAGATAGGGCCAGCAAGTATATTAGGAGGCCACGCTGGTGGATGCGATTAGGCCTGGCCACAGCTAGCGCACCTCCTGCACGAAGATGCGGCCGGTGGTGAGATCGTCATAGGCGATAATGCGCCCATCGGGGGACCAGGCCGGATGCATCTCCAGCAGGTCCACCGATTGGGTGAGGTTCAGCCGGCCCGTGCCGTCCGCATTGACCACATGGATATCGGAGGCCAGGATGCGATGGCCGTCATCCTCGGTGATGATATAGGCCAGTTTATCGCCGGCGGGGTTCCAGGCCGGGCGGTTGCCCGGGCCCAGGTCAACAGCCTGGCTGCCGTCGATGTTCATTACCCACAGATTCCCGCCCACGATCTCGAACGCCAGGCGGGCGCCGTCAGGAGATACGGCCAGATTTAGTTTGCGACCTTCCACGGCTGGGATCACCTCGGTTGCGCCCAGTTCCACGCCGGAGCGCACAATCTCCACCCCTTTGGTATAAACCTGCCGGTGAGCGGCCAGGAATTGGGCGGTGGCCTCGAGCGGCCTACCTGCCAGGTTAAAGCGTTGGGGTTGGTCATCATGGGTAATGAGGTGGATGGATTGGCCATTGCCGGCCCAGAAGACCCTGCCGGTAGCTCCGGTGGCAAAATCGGTAACGTGGGTCTGCACACCAGTGAGCACGTCAATGAAAACAATGGCATTATAGCGTCGACGGTTCTCAAACTTCGAGACCGTGGTAAGGATCAGCTCGCCGGTGGGGGCCCAGACCAGGCCGGTACCCGCTGCCTGGTTATCAGCGAGCTGCCGGACCTGGCCGCTGGGAAAGTCCACTAAATAAATGCCGGTGTAATTCGAACCAGTTACCGCCAATGTCCGGCCATCCGGGGACCAACGAGGGGCCATATAGTACTCCCCATCCGGAGTCAGCGCCTGGGGACTTCCAACCAACTCCACCGCCGGAATCTGACCGGATAATCCATTACACAGGAGGAGCAGTAGGAATATTTTCAGGGATTGGTGCATCGTAAATCCGTTAACAATAGTGTTGACAAAGCTCCAACCCGCCGGCATTATTCCACTACAACCCGACTGGCACGCAGTTTGGGGGTCACTATCGGATCACAAAAGGCCCACCGTAGGCTATCGATAGACCTTCAAAAGGCCAATTAATGGATCATAAAAGGCTAAAAATAAGTCCACACTTACCGATAGGGGAGGGTGACCCCATAGGGGAAATGAAAAATCAAAAGTGCAAAATGGGTGCTATTTTAAACTTCCTCTTCGGCGCGCTCAGAGCATGCTTTTCAAAGAGCGGGGGAATATAGGAATTTTTGGCAGGGCTGTCGTTCGCCTGGTGCGCCAAGCTCACTATCGGTGCGGGGTTGTGGCAGTGGCAGGCCTCGGCGTAGCCGGAGGCAACGCCTACGGCGAGCCTGGCAGTGGCAGAGAAGAGGAAAGAGATGACCGCCAAGCCCGCCGAGGGGACGCCAAGGTAGAAAGAAATTGGGAACTTGGATTTAGCCGGAACTTTCCCCCAAGCATCAATCCGCCAACTGGCGGATCAATCGAGATTTTACAATCTCGACCGTCGATCATTTGGTGCTGAAGGGCGGGATGCGACGCTACGTACGAAGACCCCGCCACTGGCGTGGTCACCGGCGAAGCTAGTCGGTCCAAATTGGCCAGTCGGTGCAAACGCAGGCAGGCAACCGGGTAAATTCGCCTGTGGACCAATTAGTCTT
>JADFMC010000160.1 GCA_022564085.1 Fidelibacterota bacterium
GGAAGACAAGGGCGGAGGTATCAGTATGTCGTCACGGCCCATCTAGCCCTATGCCAACCGCGAGAGCCTGCTCTATTGCATCCGCTGTGAAGGCCACCTGACCCGTGATGACGCCGTGGCGGTGATTGGCGGCTCACCCACCGCCGCCGAACTGACCCTGATGCTTTACGAGCGCTACGGCAACCAGGTCTACCTGCTGACCCACGGCGCGGAGCCACCCGGGACGGACGAGTACCGGAAGTTGGCCGAGGCCTACGGCATCCGGATCATCACCGAGCCGATCACCGAATTCTCCGGGCGGCAGGTGGGGGACCTATGCTGTGTGCGGTTCGCGGAGCACGAGGAGATATTCGTCAAGTTCGGCCTGGTGGCCCTGGGCACGCACCGGGTCTACAACGACCTGGCCCGGCAGGTGGGGGCGGAACTATACGCCGAGGAGGTCCCACCGGAGCGCCGCCAGATCGTCATCAACCACCAGGGGGAGTCATCGGTGCCGGGCTTCTTCGTGGTGGGGGACGCCGGCCGGCGGCGGGATGAGATCACCATGAAGCAGATCTACACCGCCCAGGAGTACGCTGTGCGGGCAGTGGACACCATCGACCACCGGCGCCGTAAAGCCCGTCGACGGCTGCTGCTGGCTGACGACTGACCAGCGGTCCAGCGCTAGTTAAGTGGCAGTTGGCAGTAGGTCGTAGGCAGTCGGCAGTAAACAGTCGGCAGCAGCCGGAGGACCGGTAGGGGCGTAGCGCGCTACGCCCTTCTGACCGGATGGTTTAGTGCCCCTTCGGTCCACCAATCCGGCAAACTCAGGGCAGCCCCTTTGATCCGCCAGCTGGCGGACAAGCGGCGGGGTTCGATTCAGCCAAGCGCTTTAGCACCGCACGCTTAGCTTCGAAGAGCCCCCAGTCAGAAAATCAGGCCAGCCGGCTCTACTCCCAAGCCCTACATTCCGCTTGGGTTTTGCTCAACTTGACTCTAGTTTCGGCTACGATGAAAAACCATATCGCTATCCTATTGCTGACCGCCGCCATCCTTAACGGCCAGTTCGCGGAAGTCACCTTGGTCCTGGACATGGAGCGGCTCAACAGCAACGAGCAGCAGCAGCTCCAGGGGCTGGAGGAGACCGTTAAGCAGTTCTACCTGAATGCCCCGTGGGAGAAGGAGATCGCTGATCTGGACATGGTCCTGGATATCCAGATAGTGTTCAAGTCCACCATCGATCTGGGGAGCAAGGACTATTACCAGGCCCAAGTGTTGTTCAGCAATCGCCAGGACCAGCGGCTATACGACAAAAATACGCGGTTCCCTTATTCGCCCGGGCGGGCGGTACAGTTTGCCAATGAGTTCGATCCCTTGGGAGCCGTGCTGACTTTCTATGCCTATCTGCTGATAGCCGGGGAGCTGGACACTTACGAAATCCTGGCCGGGTCCAACTATTACGCCAAGGCCAACACCCTGGCGACCCTCACCTTGAACCAGCCTCAAGTGGGCCGGGACTGGGGGGCTCGCATCAAGCTGGTAGAGCGCCTTACCACCAACCAGGACCTGCGCCGCGCCAAGGCCTACTTTTACCAGGCTTTCGATGCCCTGGCTGAGGAGAAACCAGACCTGGATCGTTTGAAGGAGGCCCTGGGCAGCTTTTACAAGTCCATCGACACCATGACTCGCCGGGAAGGGATGGACCGCTATACCACCCTGTTTCTCACCGGCCATGCCGAGGAGCTGGCCGAAATGCTGGCCCGAGCGGGCATGTGGCGCGAGCTGGCCGACATGGCCGTGATACATCCCGATGGCGAACGCTACTATAAGCCCTACCTCAAGAAGTGACATCCCGCCTAGCCGCCGGATGACCGCTTAGTCCGCCGGCTGGCGGTTTAACGGCCGGCACTGATCGATCATCGATTAACCAGCTAGCAATTCCTGTTGATGTTCGCCCGTCATGCGGCCGACCCGAAAAGTGTTGTGCTCTGGAATCAGTCCGCTAAGTGGCGGAAAAGGACAGGTACTGCGACGATGGGCGGAGGGTGAGTTACTGCCCTTGCTCCAACAGCGCCGCCTTGACGGACTGAGTTTAGGCGGGCGGGTGTTTATAAGGCAGTGATATACACTGCCCCCACCGTGGCCTACTTAAACACGACTGGGGCGATGATCTAAGCATACGCTGAGGCGCTGAGCGGGTCAAGCCCTTGGGCCAGGACAGGTTAGTTTCCGGGATGTTGTGGCGCAGGCCAAAACGCGCACAAATCCGACCAACAGCCTCATTAGCACGGTCAGTGGTATAAGGGTGTGGCAGGTCTATCCGACCGGAGCCCGTAACGGGTACTACCGGCGCAGCTTTAAGCTATCGGCTGAAATACTGTTATGTGGGATTAATCCCCTGACTCTTCACCCGTTTCTGGTTCAGCCATCTCTTCTTCAGCCTCCGGTGCAGGATCAGCAGCTTCCTCCATTGCTGGTTCCTCAGCAGGCTCGGCAGCCTCTTCCATCACCGGTTCCGGTGCGGGTTCGGCAGCTTCCTCAACCGCCGGGGCCGGGGCTGCTGGTTCGGGGGCCGGCGCCGTCTTTTCATACATCGGGGCGCAGCCGGCGATAATAAACGTACCGGCAACCATTAGTGTAATTAGCCGTTTTATGTCCATCGGTGTCCTCCTGTGAATTAAGATTACTTCTAAGCTTAGGTAAAAAATGACCTTTAAGCGAGATTAATCTTGTTTCAAATTAAATAATGGATAAGGCCCGCCCAAGGCGAGGCATTATCCGGCATTTCGGGGCTGCCTCTTCCAAGGGGCGACATTCAATACGCCATCGCTGCGCAACCGTAATTAATGGACCTAACCGCTTATACTCTGGCCATCCCTCACAATTCTTTTGGCTGTCTGCCTACACCTGCTATACAACAACGCGTGGACAACTGCTAGTCCTCCGCAGGCCACGGATCAACATTGTTACTCACCGGCTTTACACTCATTAAGTATTCGTAAATCGCTCCCAAATCCTCTTCCGTCATTCCTGAAAATGCCACCCAGGGCATCACGGTGTTTTCGTGCTGTTTTGATGCCGGTAACTTGAACGGTTCCGAATACGATTTAAATAATTCGACAAAATCATCTTCCAACCAGTCGCCAATTCCAGTTTCCGGATCGGGAGAAATGTTAGCGGAATAGACCTTGCCTCCCCCGGGGAGCGGGAATGAATTCCCACCAGCCCATTCCATCCCGGCGATAGGCTTTCTTGAGATGGTCATCGTAGTATGACAGAAAACGCAATCGCCAATGGTCGCCAGATATTCCCCGTAGGCCACCCTGTTGGACGGATCCGGACTAAGCTGAGGATCATAAGGTTTGGGGAAAGTGCGTTCAATATACTTGAAAAGCCGTTTGAGTCTCTTATTTGGGAGTGGATTCGGAATTGGTTCCAGGCTTCTAATGTAGGCCACAATGGAGTAAAGGTCTTCCTGGTCCATATGTCTGTAGCGCGCATAGGGCATGATGGGAAACAACGGCTTCCCGTCCCTGCTGATTCCTTCAACGATGGCCCTGATCAGCTCGCCATCGGTCCACTCACCAAGGGCGGAGGGGGTGATATTGCGGGCATAGAGATCGTAGCTTCCGATGAGGCCCAGACTTTCCGTGAAATGGTAACCGCCACCGCCCACCGTGCCGGCTTTGGGCAATCCACCTGCGAAGTAATCCCAATCCAGGCCCGAATGGCAATGAGTGCAGGCTGTCACATGTCTGGCAATATATTCGCCGCGGGCAATTCTCTCAGGAGTGTACTCTATGGCCACTTCCGCAGGGGGGCTAACCTTCAGCGGGATGAGTGTATCACATCCGACAATTAACGGCAGGCTTAAACATAATATAACGGTTCTCATTGTCTCTATGCCTGCTCGCAGTGCAACCAGGCTGAATGAATACATCAGGGTAATGATATTTTTAAAAATCGCATAATATTTCATCGGGCTTACCGGACCCATGCTCCCATCCAATTTTTCCTCTCAGGACGCGGATTCCCGCAGAGGTGGGGATTAGGGGTGGGTGCTCAAACCGCAGCCTCGATAGTATCGTTGACCCAAAACAAAATATCCCAGCGTGAGCAATGAACTGATCCAGCGAGGGCTAATCACCCGCTGTTCCAGCTAACTGGGATTGGCAGATCACCATACAAGGCCCGGATAGGCACAACTGCGGAAACAGGGGCCTACCAGGCCTTGCACTGTTGGCGCCCTCGACCGAGGGCTAACTATTGGTTAAGCTGATTAATTACTTACGATAAATCAGCATGAACAGGAATAGGGCAATCAGCCCTACTACCCCTTTATCAGCGAACGAGGCCACAATGGCATTGATATTCCCGATAATCACGGTCGTACCGTCGTCGCTTATACCGAACAGGATATCGATCATAACAAGGACCATGATGATTGAGAGACCAAATTCGATTATGGACTTCAACCATCCGCTGACATCATCGATCGCTTTTTGTTTTAGTATCGACACTCTCTACCTCCATACAGGTAGAATTTTGCCAATTCATGAAGGGGAAAGCCCGGGGCCCAATTTTAGAGACGAAGCCGGGCATGCACCTCCGGCGGGAGAGAGGAAAGATGGAATTTATGTTTAAACGGAAATCAAGCACAAATGGTGTTTGATAATTAAGTAATAGTACGAATAAATATCGGGCTATGCAAGAGAACTATTCAATCATTGCAAGCATAATAAACGCCATAAAATATTGTAGTTGCCCGGTGTTCTGCAGGCTGCCGGCCGGGCTGGAATCGTGGCCATTAGCCCTTTGCTTATGATTTGTTAGCGCTGGAACGAACGACTTTCTACCACACCCCCGGGCAGTAACCGGTAGCGGGTTTGGTGGGTGTAATCCCCATAGTGGTGAAGATCGGTTTGCAGGGAGCGGCCTTCCCGGGCGGCGCGCTATGGCCGGCCTGAAAGTTTCGCTCGTTTGCACCTAATGGTCCAAGACCCGGCTCCTAAGTAATCCGGCCCCGGAGGGCATCGGTAGGCTTCATTTTGGCTATGCGGCGGGAGGGCAGATAACTGACGATCAGCACGATCACCGACACCAGGATCGTCGTGCCTACGAACAGCCCTACCGAGTAGGTTGAGATGAGCCGGGGCGCCATGATCAAGCCATACTCGGCCATTTCGCCTTCATCCATGCCATATAACTTGAGCATGGGAATACCGGTTGTGGCGGCCCAATACAGGACCGGCCCACCGAGGACGATCGTCATAATCAAGGCCAGGAAAGCATTGAGACCCCCTTCGGTAGTGAACAGGCTCACAACTTTCGTGCGCGTCATCCCCAGCG
>JADFMC010000161.1 GCA_022564085.1 Fidelibacterota bacterium
AACCCTGGTGAGACCGGGCGCCATGGGCCCGGTCAATATCCTGGATGTATTCTTTCAAGGGACCGATCACGGTCCGGATACGGGATTTTGCAGGCCGGGTAGGCAGGATAGAAATCGCCGGTGTCAATCACGGCCGGTTGGATCAGGTATCGTTCGCGGCGGGCAGGATGGCCTCAGCTTCGATCTCGATCATCATATCCGGGTCGATCAAAGTTGCCACCTGGACCATAGTGGTTGCCGGCGGGTGGGCGCCGAAGGCTTCGCCATGGGCCCGGCCAAAATCGGCCCAGTGACTGATATCGGTGACAAACATGCGCGTGCGCACCACCTGATTCATCCCGGCGCCCAGGTCGGCCAACGCGCGGCTGATGATCTCACAGCATCGTTGGGCTTGAGCGAAACCGTCCCCCGGCCGATAAACATGGCTGTCATCTGTCAGCGGAGTGCTGCCGGAGACATAAATGTGGTTTCCGGCCCTGATAGCTTGACAGTATCCAATATCCTGTTCCCAGGGCGCTCCGCTGTAGGTCCGCTCAATTTTCATGGCTGGTTCCTTAAAAGATATATTTAATCAAGATACCCGCAATCCCGGGTTTCGCCCAGGAAATTAGTATAGGTTAAGCGGGATATTCTGAAACCTCAGGGGAATCCCTGTAGATGGCAAACCAACTATAGCGCCCGTCCCGAGCGGCTGATTATACCGCGCCAATTTGTGTCACGTGCCGCACTTCGATTGATATTCTCTGACGGCCGGGCCAAAGCTATCGATAATAACCAATCGCTTAGGCCTCGACATAAAAAAATTGTGGCATCTCTCATTTTTCCTTTGTATTATTGTGCTGTCGCAACCATTACATTAGCGGTATTTATTAAATGAAGTCGAGCAATTAATGTTTTTAATGGTGGGTGAGTGCGCACGCTTATATTGTGAGCGCGGGTTCACGCTGGTCTATATGCAGTTTAGTATTTGCATCCAGCAGCCTGCTTCGGCTAACTTTTCATCCCTGGCTGGCACTATTGCAGCCTGAAAATATTGAAAAAAACCAAGTTAAGTCTAACTCATCCTTATCAAATTAGGAGAATACAGATGATGAGGCACACTTTACGAGTTTTTCTGGTCATGTTCTTTCCGGTTTTCCTGTTCAGTCAGGAAACTGGTAAAATTGCAGGTACCGTGACTGACGAAGCCACCGGTGAGCCCTTAGTGGGCGCTAATATTTTAGTTGAGGGAACATCGTTTGGCGCCGCCACCGATAGTGAAGGCAAATACCGTATTCTAGGTGTTCCGGCAAGTACTTACGCGGTAAGGGCGGAGTTCATCGGGTACCGGCCGGTACGGATCTCGAATGTGCGCGTCTCCAGCCGTCTGACGACGGATACGGACTTCGCTCTAACGTCTGAAGCGCTGGAGCTGGGCGTGGTGGAGGTTGTAGCCGAACGGCCGTTGATCAATCCCAGCGCCACCAACGCTATCCGGAGCATTTCCAGCGAACAGATTGCCAATTTCGCCACCAGGAATGTGGCCGACTTCTTCAGCATTCAGCCGGGAGTGGTGATCCATAACGGCATGCTGCATATTCGCGGCAGCCGCCCCGATGAAGTGGGCTATGAGCTGGAAGGCGCCAGCACCAAGGCTATCGCTCGCGGTGGCGTTATTCAGGCCGGGCAACAGGCCGCTACCGCCGAGCTCGGAGGTGGCGGCGCCTTCAACCTGGGTTCAGTTATTGCTGAAGCCCTCGAAGAGGTTACCATTCAGTCCGGTGGGTATACCGCCGACCTGGGTGGCTCCAACGCCGGGATCATCCAGCAGAAGCTCAAGACCGGTGGCCAGAGCATGAGCGGTTCGGTGCTGTATGAAACGGACGCCCTGGCGCCTGCCCTCGGTGGTGACGAGACTTTTTCGTACGGAGCCACCGATTTCACCGCCACATTGGGCGGTCCCTTGCTTTCCAATCGGGTTCGGTTTTTTGGCGCCGTCCAGCGGCTGCATACCGACGACTTCACGCCTCAATTCTGGTTTGGCGCCGATATCGCTGATAAGGCGCTGCTGCCCGATCTGATCGGCGGTATTACACCTAGCGGTGACTCCGTCAGCTTTTCATGGGGCGATGGGGACATTTCGGATAACACCTCATTTGCTCAATTAGCGGATGGCACGATTATTAAAGCAGCGCAAAACAAGAGGGTCAGCGACGTCACAACCTTTAACGGTACCCTGCTGTTTGATTTCAACCCCCTGGTCATCCGCGTGGGGGGTGCTCTTAACAGCAGCACAACCCAGGTCAATTCGTTACCGCTTTTTAGAATGTTCAACGACCGCCTGCCGGAAAGGAAGAGGTCCTCATCGCTTATTAACGTGAAAGGGACAATGTTCCTGAGTTCCAATACCCTCATCAACGTGAATGTCAATAGGTTTAGCCGGCTCGCGGAGATTTATGATCCCAATTTCGATCATGGATCGGTGGCAGACATCCTGGAATGGGGCGACTCCACCAAGGTGGCTGAGGTGAACTCAAACTGGGTTTACAAGAGTCGGTGGGCCCCGCCCGACGATTTTAATGTGGCCGCCTTTCGGTTCCAGCGTCCCGGCGATATTACAACCGGATACTCCAAGTCCGAGCAGTCCTATATCGGTTTAAATGGCGGACTGGTGAGCCAGATAACGGACCACGAAATCAAGATCGGTTTCGATTGGCGGCGGTGGACCTATCGGCAGTACTCCTTTGGTGCTGGCGCCATCCAGAGCGTCAACCAGTTGATTGCCGCAACGGGCAAATTGGACACCGCGTTTGCCGCAATTGATGATGGAAATGCGACAAAAGAGCAGATTGATCTCGCGGCCACGACCCTCAGGAGGTCCCGGATCTCCAATATTGGCTACGATGAGTTTGGCAAGGAGATTACGGACGAAGACAATATTGACCGTGCCAGGCACCCCTATAACCTCTCCTTCTATATCATGGACAAGATTGAGATGGACGATATTGTGGTTAATGCCGGGCTGCGGGTGGACCGGTATAAACTGGACGATTTCAGATTAGTTGACGGCATTTTGAATCCACCCTACGACGGGACCGCCGCATCGGCCTACGAGGATCTGCTGGAAGAAACAGACCTGCATACAATCATCCAGCCGCGGTTAGGCTTGGCCTTCCCGCTCTCCGATAGGGCGGTGTTCCACCTGCAATATGGGAAATTCGCGCAATTCCCGGACCTGGGTCTGCCGTACAAAAGCCGCTCCACTATGGCTGCCAATTTCGGTGGGCAGAACTTCATCCGCGATCCGGTTGGCTTCGATCTTGAGCCCATCATCACAACCCAGTATGAAGCGGGGTTCGCCTACCAGCTGGGCGAGGTGGCGTCCTTTGATGTGACCATCTTTGCCCGCAATACAGAAGGCCAGTTGGTGGTGGAACAGGTGCTCCCTCCGGCCGACAATACCTACGGGGCTGGTGAGTACTCTGTTTATAATAATGGTGATTTCACTACGGCCAGCGGTCTGGAGTTTGCTTTCCAGACTCGGCGCGTGGGGCCCTTCCAGGCCATCCTCAACTACACCTGGACGGATGCTCGCGGAACCAATTCAAACGCCAACAGCACAATTGGCAACCTGAGTGTGGGGGCTGAATCACCGACATTGATTACGCCGCTGCAGTATGAGCAAAAGCACAGGGGCGCCATCAATCTGGACACGCGCTTTGGTGAGCGTGGCCTGTTGGCCAACAGCGGTATTAATCTTTACTTCACCTTTAACAGCGGCCATCCCTTCACCCATTCTTCGGGTGGTATGGGCCAGCGAAACGCCGATGATGGCCCATTGCTGACGGATGGCGATCCCCGCAGCCGGGAACCGGTGGAACCGATCGGCGCATCCACAACGCCGTGGGTATTCAATACCGGTTTGAAGGCCGACGTGACGTTTAATCTTGGCAACGCTTCCCTCACGGCCTATGTGATTGTAACCAATCTCTTCAACAGCCAGAATGTGCTGAACGTTTACAACCGGTCAGGGAATGCCTTTGATGATGGCTTCCTTTCCGATCCGGCGCTCAGCGATCTTATCGTACAGGCTCAAGGTCCCTCGTATGTGGAGCTGTATCAAGCGGTCAACCTGGGCAACCGGCAGCACTGGATAACCGATCAAGGCTACGATCTGTTCGATATACCGAGGCAGATCAAGCTTGGTGTGTCGGTGGGCTTTTAGTGGGGGCTGCAGATCACGCAGCGAAGGATACTTATAGATGTCATGCTGACGGAGTGAAGTATCTAATAAAAGATGTTTCACCGCGGAGAGAGATTCTTCGCTGTGCTCAGAATGACAAGGGGATAGGTCACAAGGTTTCGGCCAGCACCGTTAATTAGATAATCTATGGAGATATCATGAAAAAAAGTCGTGCAGTTATTAGTATTGGAATGATGGTCCTTTTGTTTGCGGCCCTATCCTTCGCAAATGAGAAGAACCCATCCGGACGATCAGCATCCTTACCCAAAGCGTCGGCGGCCATGGGGCCGGCCGCGTCGGTGCTCAACATCAACAACCTGATGATCTGGGTTGACAGGGACGGCTTTTTCCCCTGGACGCATACCTATGCAGCTTCGTGGGCAGCAGAGTATCCCAAGGGAACGGCTGGCCTGATCTTCGCTGAAGGGATGCTTTGGGGCGCTCGGGTTGACGATGCCGGCACGCGGGATGGTACCAAACCTAGGATAAGAGTCAATGGCGCCACCTACGCCACGGGACTGAAGGCCGGGAAGGTACTATATGATGCGAACGGTAATGTGACCGGGGCCGATGAGACTCCCACGGACCGGCATGTATGGCGGGTCAGGGCCGATTACCAGACGGCGGACCTGACGTCTGATGCATCGACCTTCAATTCCATTGCTCTCGATGATATAAGCGACGACGATATCCTCGGCATTTATACCCAATATGATTACGACTGGAAAAACTGGCCGGTTGCGGACGGGGCGCCATATGACGATGTGAACGGTGATGGCGCCTACGATCCCGCGGTGGATATTCCCGGGGAGCCCGGCGCCTCCCAGACCATCTGGCTGGTGGCCAATGACCTGCCCTTCGCCGATGGCAGCGAAGTCGCCCCCAATTCCTACGGCTCTTCGGCCACCGGTATGGAAATGCAGCTCACCATGTGGGCCTATGACTTCGCGCCCGATAACCCCCTGGGCAATATGCTCTTTAAGCGGGCCCGGTTGATTTACACCGGTCTGGCCGGTGGCCCGGCCGACGCCAAGCTCGATACGGTCTATTTCACCC
>JADFMC010000162.1 GCA_022564085.1 Fidelibacterota bacterium
CACTGCTTTAGCTGCTCCAACCGCTCGGCTACCCACAGTTTGATCAGCGCCTGGCGGGCTACACCCAGTCGTTTGGCTTCCCGGTCCAGGCGTTGGACCATCCAGAGAGGGAAATCCACGTTTACCCGCTTGGGCCGCAGCTCGGGCCGGTTGGCCTGGGATAAGTCCAGGTGAGAGGTGATATCCTCACCGGCGTCAAATTTTCGATCTAGATCCGTAGCCTTCATATAATGCAATCTCCTCTGGCCGCAAGCGCCGCACCGAGATGATCCTGATTCGGTCGCCGCGGTAAGTGATGATCCCCGACCAATGCCGGCCACCGCTCTTGCCGATAACCAGGTACCGGGGTTCGTCGTCGGTGCGGGCCGGTATCTCGATCAGGTCCAGGTCGTCCCATAGCGTCTGAGCCTGGATGAAGTCAATGCCGTGTTTCTGCTGATTGATCAGACTTTTACGGTCATCGAACTCAAATCCCATATCGGTATATAACTTATACCCTTTTGGTATAATATGTCAACTGTGAAGTCAGGTTTACTGGCGGGTCGCTAGCGGATATGCGGTTTCACGGTTCAGCAAATATTGACCATAGAACGCCGGGCGATTGGCCGATGTTGACCAATATTACCGCCGCCTTAGGATCATAGCCTTTTCAAAGCGGTTCTCCGTGCCGGCCCGGAGGCGGGCCAGATTGCCGCGGTGGGTGAACCAGATGAACAGGGTGATGACGACACTGAAATAGCCCAGGGTGGAATTCAGGGTACCGTAGCGCAGGTAGGTGATCAGGGGGAAGAGGGACACGGCCGCTACCGAGCCCAGCCCCACGTAGCCGGTGGTTATCAGTACCAATATCCATACTGCCAGCCCCAACAGGACGGCCACCGGGAACAGGTGGATCAGCATCCCCGCCAGCGCGCCCACACCTTTGCCGCCCCTGAAGCCGGCGAAGATGGTGAAGGTGTGCCCCAGCACGGTCGCAGCGCCGCACAGAATGGCGGTTAGAGGCGGATTATCGAACGGTATCTCCCCCAGCAGGCCACCGAAAGTTAGTCCAGCTATCAACGCTGCCGCCAGCCAACCCTTGAACATATCCGCTACCACCACCACCAGGGCCGGCTTCCAGCCCAGGACCCGGAAGGCATTGGTGGCGCCGGCGTTGCCGCTGCCGTGGTCCCGGATGTCGATCCCCCGGGTGACGCGGCCCATTATAATGCTGGTGGGGATACTCCCAACCAGGTAGCTGATCAGCAGCAGTAGCAATAATAATATCATGCTATCCCCACAGGTTGCAGTGCCAGAATCAAGGAGCCGGGCCCCATGTGGGCTCCCAGGGCGGCGTCGGCAATGGCCACTGCCGTGCGGCCGGCATGCGATTGCGCCGTGTCGGGCTGGTCCACAATCGCCGGCGGGGTAAAGCCCATGTTGGTGCCAGTATTGCCGTCTGGCACCGGGTAGACATTGATCTTATTGAGAAACGACTGGCGGGCCAGCAGCCGCCGGATACCGGCCCTCAGGCCACGGTGCAGGCGCATTCCGTCTAAGTAGGTTATCCGGTCTCTCAGCATAGCATTATGGCGATTTGCCGCTGAAGGCTAAGCAGGCCGGGCGGTGAAAGTCAACTCAAAGTTTTGTCGGTGCATGAGCCGGCGGTTCGACACTAGGTGGAATCCCTCCAGCGGGGAGGCTCGATCATAGATGCTCGAGGCTTACCCTGAGCTTGCCAAGGGTTGGATATTGGACGAAGAATGCTACCGCCTGAATCCTGATCCTCAGGGGTTATTTTGAATGTGGCAGGCATTTAAACGTAGCCCCCACATCAGCCAGTAGAAATCCTCAACGGTCGTCACGATCTACCAATTCAAAGAGCGCCCTTACAATAGCTCTCGCTTGTAGTCGGATCTGGCGGGATAATCATCCGGTTGGCTTATCCGCCGGTCTTGGTTGCCCTAATCCAAGCTGTGATCCCTTCCTCCAGGATGCCCAGCGGAACAGCTCCCCTGCCAAGCACCATGTCGTGGAATGCCCGGATATCGAACTGCTCGCCCAACTCCCGGGTTGCCCTCTCCCGCAGCTCCCGGATCTTCAGTTGCCCGATTTTGTAGGCCAGGGCCTGACCGGGCCAGACTATGTAACGGTCCACCTCGGAAGTAATATTCAGTTCGGTCAGGGCGGTATTATCCAGGAAAAAGTCGAGGGCCTGTTGACGGCTCCAGTGCTTATGGTGCAGGCCGGTGTCCACCACCAGGCGTACGGCCCGCCACATCTCGTAGGTGAGCTGGCCGAACTTGGAATAGGGATCCTGGTATAAGCCCAGCTCTTCACCCAAGCTTTCCGAATATAGCCCCCACCCCTCAACGTAGGCGGTATAGCCGCCGTATTTGCGGAAATTGGGCAAATCCCCCAATTCCTGGGCGATGGCGATCTGCAGGTGATGTCCGGGAACGGCCTCGTGGATGGCCAGGGCCTCCATCTCGTACTTGGGCCGCGCCTTGAGGTTAAAGGTGTTGGCGTAGAAGATGCCCGGCCGGGAGCCGTCGGCGGCCGGTGGGCGGTAGTAGGCGGTGGTGGAGGCGGGGGCCTCATAGTCGGGGATCGGCTGTACCCCGTAGGTCATGCGCGGCAGGTGGCCGAACAGCTTGGCTAGCTCGGGATCGATCCGTTTGCAGATATCGCGATAGCCCCGCAACAGGTCTTCGGGTTCGGTATAATAGAATTGGGGATCGGTGCGCAGGAACTCGATAAACTCATGGAAACTGCCCTTGAAGCCCGACTCCGCGATCACCCCCACCATTTCGACCATGATGCGTTTCACCTCACTCAGACCGAGCTGGTGGATCTCGTCGGGTGTCTGAGCTGTGGTGGTCATGAGCTGCACCTGGTATTGGTAATATTCTTCACCCCCAGGCAGGGACCAGGCCCCCACTTCCACATTAGCGGTGGGATAATATTCCTCAGTGAAGTAGGTTTTGAAAGCCTCGAAGGCCGGCATGACCTGCTCGACAATAGCCCGGTGCCCGGCGGCAGTCAGCCGCTCCCGGTCCTCCCCATTCACGGCATCCGGGAACCGCGTGAAAGGCGCATAGAATGGGCTATTCTCGACTTCGACCTTTAATTGGGCCTCAAGCTGCTCGGGAACGCTGCGCAACGGCACCTGGGCCGCCACCCAGCCCAGCTCCTGGCCCCGGCGCATGAGAATAGTGGTCTGCTCGATGACCCGTGGTATCCGGTTCAGGCGGGCCAGATAATCCTCGTAATCCTTAACGTGGCGGAACTTGGTTAGCGCGGGAAGAGTGGGCAGGTCGATCTGGATGCCGCCCATCTGGTTCACCGGCATATATTCGGTGTGGAAGGCAAATCCCCGGATCTCGTTCTCCAGATCGAGCGAATAAAGGTCATAGTTGAGCTGGTCCGCCGGTGAAAGCGCTTTGCGATTAATGGCCAGCAGCCGATCTTGAGACTGCCGAGTGTGTGCCTGCCGCCGGGCAATGGCCTCCAAACTCAAATCGGTAAAATAATCGTTGTAGCGGTCGTCCCCCAGATAAGTGGCAAAGGTGGGAAATTCCTTCAGGGCCCACTCCCAATCCTCATCAAAAAGGGCGTGCAGGTTGCGAGTGGCCCGATTGGGAGCGCCACACGACTGAAAAACCATAGCCGCCATTAAGAGTAATGATGTCAATTGGATTAATTTCATTTCTTCGGGCCTTCATATAGAATTACGGTTGGAGAGAGTATCATGCCCAATTGGTGTCCGCCGGCTGCCTGGAATAGTAATACGCCGGGACGGGCCTAAGGCCTTAAAATTTACCACTGGCCGAAGACAATCCAAAATGTCAGTACGAATGCTCGATGGGATCCCACCAGCGGCGGGGCTTGCCCTTCTGGGCGTAGCCCTGGCCGGGCAGGCCCAACGGGCGAGCCTGAGCCTGCCGAAGGATTGGATCAAAGGGGTAGAATCCACCCGGCTGATCTGCCAGTAGGCGGATTGATCCCATTCCTCTTGGGCTGTTCTTTATGGCTCATCGCTACTTCACACCCCTTTGCGCCTTTGCGGCTAGTTCCTCGGGGTATGCCTTTGTGCCTTTGTGGTTAGATCTTCCACCCACCAAGCAGCTTGTCCGGCGCAATCCGCCAGCCTGCGGACTGATCTTCAGGGACTATTTTACTTGCGGCGGGCCTTGAAGCGCAGCGCCCCCGTCAGCCGCCAGATGGCCATCATCAGAATAAAATAAGCCACCAGGATGCCCAGCGTGATCCAGTAGCCGGTGAGCTGGCTGGTAAACATGCCATTGAACACCGTCATAGGCAATGTGAGCACGAACAGCAACGGCGCGCCGATGAGCAGGGCCACACCGCTGCCGTAGACCAGGTCCTCGGCCACCGGGGTCTCGAAATGGGGGTCGGTGACTCGCACCAGCACCAGTCCCGAGTTGATGGTCCCGGTGAGATCGCCGAATATCCCGATGAAGCGCTCGAAGTGGTAATCATCGAAGGCCCGCCACATGAGCCAGCGGTGGAAGGCATAGGTCGCCAGACCGGCCAGGAGCGACATCAGCAAAAGAGGCCAGCGGTAGGCCCAGACGATATTGAAGCTGATGGCGGCGATGGAGGCGGCCACCAGGTAGTCCATGAACAGGCCGGCGCTGCGGGTCATGAGGCCTCGATCGATGAGGTAGCCCCAGCCGGTCTTGTCGATCAGCTTCCGGGCTAACAGAGTGATCAGGCCGCCCACACGAAATGAAACGACCAGATGATGTGGGGCAAGTCGATGCGCTCCAGGACGGTGCCCCTCATCAGCCGGGTTAATCCGAAGGCGAAGGCGTAGTTGGCCAGGTACAGTGTGCCAATCAGTCCCATCTGGAAAGCCATCGGTTCCATGGCCTCGGAGGCAATGGTTAGCCGCCCGGCGGAGCGGTAGGGCGGCGGCTCCTTGAGCACCCCCCGGCGCACCGCCTCGTCGATGTCTTCCATGCCCTTTATCAAAGTAGTTTCCCGGTTGCGGATGACCCGCTGGATCAACGGTATTCCCACGAAATAGGCGATCAGAAAACCGATGGCCGCCAAGGTCAGTCCCACCACGCCGCCGCCCTCAAAACCAAACTTCTCCCAGCTGTGGCCGATGCTGTAGGCCAGGCCGGGGCCCATACCGAAGCCCAGTGGTACCAGCAAGCCGATACCGGCGAACAGGACGGGCATCAAGGGGTGGATCAACAATAGGGCCACCAGCAGAC
>JADFMC010000163.1 GCA_022564085.1 Fidelibacterota bacterium
TCCGGCTATCGGCATTAAGTGGCCGATGACCGACCCGATCCTCTCTGAAAAGGATCAAAAGGCGCAAACCCTGGACCAATGGCTGGAGCGTCCCGAAGCCTCGAATTTTCCTTACTGACCATTCTTCGTTTGGACTGCAAGTAGCCGGGAAAATTTCCCCCGGAGGCGAGCATGGTGTTTGACACCATTTTTCACGATGCTAACTTTCAGGGTCGTAAAACCAATGACAGACGGGTTATACGCTTCGCAATTACCCTCACCGACTAACCAACTATACCCTTTTTAATACGAGAGAATCAATAATGACCTATACCAATCCGTTCGCAATTGCCCAGCAACAGTTCGATGAAGCTGCCGAGCTGCTGGGGTTGGAACCGGCTATGCGTGAATTGCTTCGCTGGCCGCAACGTGAGTTCAAGTTTACCCTGCCGGTTAGGATGGATGATGGCCAGGTCCACGTGTTTCACGCCTACCGCGTGCAATACAATTCCTCACGGGGCCCCACCAAGGGCGGCCTGCGCTGGCATCCGGAAGAGACCATGGACACGGTACGGGCCTTGGCCGCCTGGATGACCTGGAAGACCGCCGTGGTAAATATCCCCCTGGGCGGCGGCAAAGGCGGGGTTACCTGTAACCCCAAGGAGCTCTCGGAAACTGAAAAAGAACGCCTGGCCCGAGCCTACATGGGTGCAGCGGCCCACATTCTGGGGAGCACCAATGATGTTCCAGCTCCCGATGTATACACCACCCCGCAGATCATGGCTTGGATGATGGATGAGTATGAGAAGATCGTGCGGGAAAACCATCCCGGCGTGATCACCGGTAAGCCTATCCCTTTGGGCGGCTCGCAGGGCCGCGCTGACGCCACCGCCCGGGGCGGAATATATACCGTCCGGGAGGCCTCCCAGCTGCTGGGGATCAAGGTCCAGGGCGGCAGCATGGCAGTGAACGGATTCGGCAATGCCGGGCAGTTCGGCGCCCTGTTGGGCGAAGAGCTGCTGGGACTGAAACTGGTAGCCGCTTCCGATTCCCGGGGCGGGATTTATAACGCCAAGGGATTCTCGGCTCGGGACGTGGTGGACTACAAATTGAAAACCGGCCGGCTCCAGGACTACCCGGACTCCGAACCAATTTCCAACGAGCAGCTTTTGGAGTTGGACGTCACCGTGCTGTTCCCCAGTGCCTTGGAGGGGGTGATCACGGGGGAGAACGCCGACCGCATCAAGGCTAAAATTGTGTGTGAGCTGGCCAACGGCCCCACCACGCCCGAAGCGGACCTGATCATGTGGAAGAATGGAGTATTTGTAGTGCCTGATTTCCTGGCCAACGCCGGCGGCGTGACCGTATCGTACTTCGAGCAGGTGCAGAACAGCTACAACTTCTACTGGGAACTGAGTGATGTACACCGCCGGCTGGACGCCATCATGACCCGGGCGTTCCACGATGTCTATGAGCAGTACACCAGCCGCAAGGATATCCATATGCGGCAAGCGGCCTATCTGATCTCCATCCTGCGGGTGGCCGAGGCCTGCCGTCTGCGAGGTTGGGCCTAGAGTTTCCCGCCGGCGGGCAGGGTCTGAGAAGCTTAAATCAGCACCTCCGAATAGGGCTGTGGCCCTATCCTGCGGCCGGATCTATATTTAACTTAAGCCCGCAGCGCTACCATCGAGGGCTTTCACCAGTGACCACCGAAACCAAACCGGCCAATACCAAGTCCCAAGCCCGCTACAAGGAGATCAAGGCCAAGATCAAGGCCTATCCCCACCTGGAGGAGAAGATCTACCTGCACCTGCTGCTCACCCTGCACGAAAAGCAATACGTTTCCATCGACAACATCTACGCCCAGGCCCGGGAAGAGGCTTCCACATTTCGCTATGACCAGGACCCGGGCAGTCCCAATGTGGGTCCGGAGCACTGGTCTTCCAACGAGCGGCGGTTGATCCGCCGGTTGACCCTGAAACGGGCCTGCGACTATCTCAGCGACGATGAGATCGACGAGCTGATATTTTCGGTGGTGAAGCGGGATTACATTTACGCCCTGGAGAATATCGCCAACCTCACCGATGTCTCTTTCGGCGTCCTGGCCGACAAAGTGCGGGAGTTCAGTAATATCCCTTTCATCAAGCCGCTGCCCAAGGAAGAGGTCATGGGACTGCGGGTATCGCTGCTGCGCCATTTCATCAGCGATCACCTGGAGTACATCCGCGTCGCCAAGCACTACCTCACCGTGCGTGACATGGCCCCCCTGGTGGAACATACCCTGGGCTCAGCCGCCGGCCATGGGCGAGTCGGTGGGAAAGCGGCCGGGATGTTGCTGGGGCATAAGATCCTGCAGACTGATCTGAGCGCCAAGTACCGGGACAGCATCAAGATTCCCGAATCCTATTACCTGCGTACCGATGTGTTTGAGGATTTCCTTTCCATCAACGGCTTGACCAAATACCAGAACCAGAAGTATAAAACTCCCGACGAAATCCGCAACGAGTTCCCCGCCGTCCAGGAGGTGTTCCGCAACGGGAAATTCCCCGATTACGTGAAGAAACAGTGCCGGGCCATGTTAAAGAGCGTGGGGAAGCACCCGCTGGTGGTGCGTTCCAGCAGCCTGCTGGAGGACAATTTCAAGGCCGCTTTCTCGGGCAAGTATCAGAGCGTGTTTCTGGGGAACCAGGGCAACCTGGATCAGCGGCTATCCAACCTTTTGACGGCTATCGGTGAGGTGTTTGCCAGCGGCCTGGCGCCGGACCCGTTGCTCTACCGCCGGGAACGCAACCTGCTGGACTACGACGAAAAGGTGGGAATCCTGATCCAGAAAGTGGTGGGTTTCAAATATCGGCATTATTTCCTGCCCAGTTTCTCCGGGGTGGCCCTGTCGCGGAACGACTATACCTGGAGCCCGCGTCTCAAGCCTGAAGACGGCCTGGTGCGGCTGGTTACAGGGCTGGGGACTCGGGCCGTGGACCGGGTGGGGGACGATTACCCGCGCTTGGTGGGGCTGTCCGCGCCCACCTTGCGTCCCGAGGTTACGGTAGAGGCGCAGAAAAAATACTCCCAGACCATGGTGGACGTCATCGATCTGAAAGCCAACAGCTTCGAGGTGATTACCATTGACCAGCTGCTGGGGGACGAACCGCTGCCCGGTTTCGAGGGCATCTTTTCCCTGGACGAGGGCGATTATCTGCAAACCGCCTATACCCGCGTCTCACCCGGCCGGTACCACGATGGCGTGGTGACCTTTGATAAACTGCTCAAGGACAGTCCCTTCCCGGCCATGATCAGGGAGATATTAAAGACCATCGAGGAGGCCTACCAGTGCCCCATAGATATCGAATTCTCACACGACGATAAGCATTTCTACCTGTTGCAGACCAGGCCGATGGCTCAGATGATGGATGAAGGACAAGTGGATATTCCCGCCGATATTGACCGCGAAGACCAGCTCTTTCGCACCCAGCAGTACGTGCACAGCGGCCGGGTGGACGACATCGAGTACATAATATTCTGTGATCCCCGGGCCTACCGCCAAATGCCCGATGACCACGCCCGCCATCAGCTGGCCCGCATTATAGGAAAACTCAACCAACAGCTGGCCGGCAAACGCTTCATCCTGATGGGGCCGGGACGCTGGGGCAGCAACAATATCAACCTGGGAATCCCGGTCCAGTACAGTGAGATCAGCAACACCAAGGTGCTGCTTGAAATAGCTTACCGCGAGGGCAATTATACGCCGGAAGTCTCCTTCGGCACCCATTTTTTCCTGGACCTGGTGGAAGCGGGTATTCACTACCTGCCGCTGTTCCCTGATCAGCAAGGCACCTTTTTCAACCAGCAGCTGTTTGATGCGGCGCCCAATGCGCTGGGGGCCGTTCTGCCCGCGGCCGTTGACTTTGCACCCTATGTGAGTGTGTTCGAAGCGCGCATGTTAAAAGAGGGCCGGCCCCTGCACCTGCGAATGAGCGGGGAGGCCCAGCTGGCGGTGGCCTACTTCGGCGCAGGCCCCTGACCGTTGGTGGCGTGTCAATCCAGGCTCGGCAGGCCGGAAGCTTTCCGTTCCTCCACCCGCACCCGGGTCAGATTGGCCTCCATCACCTTGAGAAAAAGCGGCACGGCCCAGTCGGCGTCGGCAATGTCCCGGTTATCGAACCGCATTATGCGCAGATAAGATACATCGTCGATATTGATGGCCAGGGTGGTCAAGGCCAGGCCCCGGCCGTTATCCCGATAGCTCAGCGCCGGCAGGTTTTCATCGTACAATATAAAAAGGTCCTCGGTCACGGGATCGAAATGTGAGGCCCGGCCGGCGGTGTTGGCCGGGATCACGAACTGGTGCTCGGTGACCACGATACCGGGGGGCATCTCCTCATCGAAGGTCTGCACCGTGACCTCCATGGTGTCGGCCCGGAACACGATCGTTACCGGCCCTGAGAAAAATTGTACCCGTTCCAGGTCCCCCGGGGCCAGGTTCTGCACGTCGCTCAGCCCGATGTTCACCAGCTTCTGGGCGCAACCGGCCAGCATGAAGCCCGCCAACAGGCACGCCAGGGCCGTGCTTAGAGCACGCAATCGGTGATAATGCCCGCCGGTGTGTCGCAGGGCTCGGGTAATATTGCGCACAGGCGCTCCTTTCCATTTACGAGTGGCAGACGCTACTAAGAGTACGGCGCTGGAAAGGGAAAGTCAAGGGGCCCGTCACGCGGCGTTGTCAAGTCACGGAGCAGCAACATTATTGACCGACCGTACAATAAATTGTTGACTTATTGACCAACCGGTCAGTAAATTACTAACAGTAATAAAGCCATGAATGCCCGCCCCAGATTGAGTACCCACGAGAAAGCCCAGGAAAACCGCCGCCAAATCCTGGAGTCGGCTGAAAGGGTCTTTGCCCGCAAGGGTTTCGACGGGGCCAACATGCGGGAGATCGCCGCCGCCGCCGGGGTGAACAAGTTCATGTTATACTACCATTTCGACGACAAGCAGACCCTCTTCGACCGGGTGTTGGAGGCCATTACCAGGCCGGTCTTCCGTAAACTGACCGATACCATCGATGGCGCGGCTTCGTTGGAGGAGGCCATAGGTGATGTGTACGATCTATACACCCGGCTGTTCGCAAAGAATGGGGGGCGCATGCGCTCCTTTATGGCTCGCGAGATTGCCGCCGGTGCTCCCCGGGCCAGCAAACTATTCAAATTAAGGTTACCGGCAATATTCGATCATTGGGCGCCA